>JAABQN010000002.1 GCA_011391455.1 Nitrospiraceae bacterium | reverse complement strand
TGGATGGGCCAGATAAAACGGCACGGCAATCCCCGGCACACCATCCGGAGTAAACCACTCGTTGGACAACCAAAAATGAGGGCGAAATTTCAGCCCCCTGGCTTCGAGCTCGTCATAGAGTTGCTGGATCTGTTCTGACAGGAATACCCCGTCGAGGGTAATGCCAAGTTGGCGCATGGGGAGACTCAGAAGTTTCTCGTTGGACCACGAGGCCCACTCCGGCTCGTGATCATGGCTGTCAGACGCGGTCACATCCTGTGCCCGTAATCGTTGCATCGATGCCATATTCTTTCCCTGTCAACTTGCAAATGGTGCTGTGGGAAATATAGCACGCGCCCCAACAATGCCCTGCCTGATAAGGCCTTTGTATTGATTGCTGCGTATAGGTGGAGAAAAAGTGTCCGATCAAGTCCAAGAATGAACCGACAGAGGCAATAAATGCCGTAAACCGGTCTATCGGTGGCGAGAAAGAAGGGCTGGTGCCGTGGCCCAAACGGTATCGATCACCGAACACACATAGGCGCATGCCCGCTCAGGGTCAGTTTCCCAATCCGGTATCGCTTCATGCAAATCCAAAATCGGCTTATCGTGGCCAAGACAGATCTGATTAAACAGGGGAACGTCTTGTCCATATTCTTCCCGGATGAACGCTTGGTGGTTTCGTCCCATTGCAATGACGAGGTCAGCGGCCGCGACCAGCTCCTCGGTAAGTTGTCGTTGGACGTGACTGGTCGGATCAGCTCCCTTTTCACGCAATCGAGCCAGGACCCATTCATGCATCGACTGAGCCTTGGCGTCGATTCCCGCCGAGCTGACGACGTAAGAGGTACCGGCACCGAGTCTGGATTTGAGCGCGTACTCAGCCGTCACACTGCGAAAGATATTCCCCGTACACACGAATAGAACTGACTGAGGTTTGCCGCCGGGACGGTTTCCAATATTCCCCATGATGCCTCCGGTTGGAGATCGACAGCCGCGTGGCCGACCGCGTAGAATGCCGACCGATGTCACATCCAACAAGCCCCCCACGCCCATACCTCAAGCTGGACGAAACCACGGAACAGCTGCAAACCAAACTACTTCGCCTTGTTGGGGCGACCATCGGCGAGTATGGCCTTATCAAAGACGGCGACAAGATCATGGTCTGTCTTTCAGGAGGAAAAGACAGCTATGCATTGCTCGACTTATTACTGGTCTTACAACGGCGTGCTCCGATTTATTTCGACCTAGTCGCAGTAAACTTGGATCAAAAGCAACCAGGGTTTCCCGCTCATGTGCTTCCCGACTATCTCTCACATATCGGGGTTCCATTCCATATCGAGACGCGGGACACCTACTCAATCGTCAAGCGACTCATCCCTGAAGGGCAGACCACCTGTTCACTCTGCTCCCGACTCCGTCGTGGCATTCTCTATCGCGTCGCCACGGAATTGGGCGCGACCAAGATCGCCTTGGGTCACCACCGCGATGACATTATTGAAACTCTCTTCCTGAACTTATTTTACACTGGCAAGCTCAAGACGATGCCACCGAAATTACGCTCGAAAGATGGCCGGCATGTGGTCATTCGCCCTCTGTCCGCTTTGCGGGAAAGCGACCTTGCTCAATATGCCGAACTGCGTGCATTTCCCATTATTCCCTGCGATCTCTGCGGCTCACAAGAGGATCTCAAACGAAAACAAATAAAGACGTTCCTGCGCGAGTGGGAGCAACGTTCGCCTGGCTGTACAGACAGTATGTTCGCCGCTCTGTCGAACGTGGCGCCACCGCTTCTCCTGGACCGACGGCTGTTCGACTTCGCAGGCCTACGCGCATCCGATCGCGCAGATGGACATGAAGATGCGTGGCTTGACCACGAGAGCAATACCTGATTGGAGGAGATATTATTACTTGAGCTTCGCGGTAAAGAGCTTGCGGAACTTGGCAACCTTTGGCCAAACGACCGCGGCACAGTATCCCTGAAATGGATTTTTCGAAAAATACTCTTGATGGTAGGGCTCAGCTTCATACCACGTTCCCGCCGGCTCGACTTGCGTCACAATAGATCCGGGATATATCCCTCCTTTCGTAATCGCTGTAATGACCTCGTCCGCGGCCTGTTTCTGGTCTGGCGTGTGATAAAAAATGGCTGAGCGGTATTGCGTGCCAGCATCATGGCCCTGCCGGTTGAGTGTCGTAGGATCGTGGATAACAAAAAACACCTCTAGCAACTCGCGATAGCTGACAACGGCAGGGTCGAATGTAATGCGTACGGCCTCTGCGTGCCCAGTCCTGCCGCTACAGACGGCTTCATACGTCGGATGATCTATCTGGCCACCCATGTAGCCAGACTCGACCGCTGCCACACCCTTCATTTGGTCATAGACCGCTTCGAGGCACCAAAAGCAGCCGCCAGCTAAGGTGGCAATATTCAATCCCCTCTGTGCTGGAGATGCGATGTGTTCCATCGTCCAAACCTCTGGATGCGCGGCTTGAGGAGCAGGCGTAGAAGATTCTATTTTCTTTTAGACATCACCTCTGCCTTATACCATAAGGAACTACGAAGCCGCGAATAGTTCTGTGGACGAGCGAATGGCTCCTCAGTCTAATAGCAGGCAATGGGTTAAATCGTTGAATCTAAATAAGGAAGGGAAAACGAGAAGGGCTATGCCTTAAACTCTTCGTCGAGGCCGGCAATGACCTGTTTGAGCTTTGTCTCCTCATCAGGCAGGATCCTCGTGAACTGAATCCCGAATGTATTGTCCTTGACCCAGCGCACTTGGGCTTCGTCAATTCGCAACGGCCAGTCGAGTCCTGGAACATAGATCCGACACTCAAATGAAGCCCCTACGCCAACCGGCAGATCCGTTTCGATCATACAGCCGCCGGTAGAGAGATCGAGCGTCCGACCTTGGCCTTCTACCTGCCCCCCTGAAATGATGCTTCTGAACTGCGATGTAAATCGTGGCTGTTGGCGTTTCTCTACAGGAAGCTCTTCTTTGATCATGCGAGGCCGAGAATGCTCCTTACCTAAATCCCGCTGTTTCCTTAGGAGAGCCATGCTATGTCACCTCAATTGACAAACAACGAACCCCGGGCTCCATGAAGAGGTCCCGGGGTTCCTAGATACCAGGAGTTGACAGGTTACTTCTTCACATTCAAGAGTACGTGTCCACGACGATTCTGTTGATAGCAGGATTCTGCAGGGTCCGTACAGAAAGGTCGTGCCTTGCCATACGATACAATCACCACCTGCTTGGGGACTACACCAGATTCGATCAGATAACTGCGTGCAGCCTTGGCTCGCTTATCACCCAACACGACATTGTAGTCAGCTGTACCTCGTTCGTCGCAATGCCCCTCGATTTTCATCACCGTTCCAGGATGTTCCTTTAACCACTGTGCATCGAGGTTCAATGCCTCCATGCCAGCATCTGAAAGCATCCACTGATCGTATCCAAAGAAGACATCCTGTAGGCCAGCTTCGATGGCCGCTTTTTCTTCTTTAGTTATTTCCGCGCGCTGACGGGCACTCATTCCAGAAGAAGAAAGCGACGCGATATCACCACCCTTCCCCAGGCGCTCTTCCGAGGGATTCTGAGAGAAACCACTTAATCCTCCCCCGCTCCCTCCTCGAGCCATCCCAGGAAAGTTTGGATTCGCTCCGTTTTGCACAGACCCTGCTCCTGTCTCGCCATCGGACTGCAACCACTTCATACTACACCCCTGACTCACCAACAGGACAAGCCCCATTGCTGCCACGACACCTGTTTTCATTGGACTTCTGATCATGATAGTTCCCCCATCTTTGGAATAAGACTTTGCCTGTGTAGGTTAAATATAGCACCTGAATGAAAAGCTGAGGCTCTCCGGCAGCCCATAGACTTTTTGCTTGAATTGTCAGGCTCTTGGAGATGGACTTTGAGAGTAGCCGCGGTAGGCAGGGAACACGTCCCCCTATCACCAACCGGGAAAGGACAGACCAGAAAAGAAACAGTTTAAAGTTGAGCTGGTTTGCGATCGGCCCACCGAGCCGGACGCATCACGGTACTTAACGCGGCTACGGCACAAATGAAAGCCAACATGGCCAGGCACACCATCAGAAAAAAGCTAGCCCGGACATCATGGAGGACTACATGATTCATGGTAAGCTCCTCCTCTTGGTGACTGTACTCTTATCCACTCAGCCATCCGCAAGAACAGACCCAGGGTACCGCGGGATCCTGCTTCATCAGCCAGCGTCCACAACAGGGGCAATGCCTTGTCCAGGCCTTCCGCTTCCGCTGTCCTCGACTTGATAATCTCCTGCTGGAATACATGACACGATCTTGCCTATAGCATAGCACCATTCAGACAGCCGCGGATTCTGCTTGCTATACGAAGGATATTACTGAAAACACGAGGAATCTATGCAGCTTTGGTAGGGGAACGGCCCTCTCGAAAGGGCCAGCAGATCAGTTATAAGTCATTGTTACTTCGCTGACTCTATCCTGATGATTCAGTGAACGGAGAGTGGTGCGCCCGGAGGGAATTGAACCCCCAACCCTCGGATCCGAAGTCCGATGCTCTATCCAATTGAGCTACGGGCGCACTTTGCTATTTCAAACACTTCGGAGAAGGCCTTGTCAAGGAAGGAGTGCGAGTATGGTCTCCATCAATTGATTGATCGATCGACCGTCGGTCACGACAATGTGATCGGCAGCCGCTTGATATTTCGGCGTCCGCTCCCGCAACACGTCCTGAATTTCATCGACGAACGATTTGGTCCCGGTCAACGAGGGTCGCTGATTGCCACTGCCGATTCGTCGTGCGATCGTCTCGACGGAAGCTGTCAGCCACAATACAGTGCCATTCGTCTTCAACGCCTCGACATTCTGTGCACGAAGTATGGCCCCACCGCCGGTATCGATTATAAGCTGGTCACGGCTGGCAATTTCTCTGCAGATCTCGGACTCCAGATCCCGAAAGTATTCCCATCCCTCCTGGGCAACGATCTCCGGAATCGTACGTTGCGCGCGCTTGACGATCTCCGTATCGGTTGATACGAGCTCTCGTCCCAAGCGCGCAGCAAGCTGTCTGCCCACCGTACTCTTACCAGTCCCCCGATAGCCAATCAGCACGATGTTCACAATGCACCGTGAGGGGTAAGAAGTAAGGGGTCAGGGGATATCGCACGACCCGACGTGAACGATGGGGACTTCATACAAAGCGAGATTCCAAGACCTTGCGCATGACATCGACTGGGGCAGCCTGATTGGTCCAGAGCTCGAACTGCGCCGAGGCCTGATGCAGAAACATCTCAAGCCCGGGAATCACACGACAGCCCGCCGCCTTCGCATCCTTCAGCAATTGAGTGTCCCGGGGGTTGTAGACGATGTCCATGACCGTCAATCCTGAATGGAGCAACGATGCAGGCACAGAGGTTTGGTGTACTTTTGGCGACATACCCATCGGTGTACAATGGATCAGCACGTGAGTATCCGGCAGAACCTTTCGCAGCATACTTTCATCAAGAAACGATTCCTGCACGGCCATCCCTGTCTTCGACTGGAGATCTCGAACCAGGACTGTGCGTTCCTGATCATCGATCCCTAGTATGGTCAAGTGATCGATCCCGGTCTCTGCTCCGAGCGCGAAGGCAATCGCACGAGCAGCGCCTCCAGACCCCAGCATGACTACCTGACGCCCGTTCAAGGCCACACCTCCCTCACGAAGTGCGCGCAAAGCGCCAATCGCATCGGTGTTATAGCCTGTGAGGGCCCCGCCAGAAGCCACAATGGTATTGATCGCGCCGATATGACGTGCTGTTGGCTCGAGAGAGTCAAGAAACGAAACAGCCGACACCTTGTGGGGGATAGTTACGCTGGCGCCTCGAAAGTTTCCCAAAGCGCGAAGTCCCTTGATCGCGTCGCCGATCGCTTCCACGCGGAACGCCAGATACACAAAGTTCAGCCCGAGTTTCTGAAACGCAGCATTGTGAATCGCAGGTGAGAGCGAATGCTCGACTGGATTGCCGATCAGACCGCAGAACTGTGTATGGGCATCGATGTCCATAGAAATTCACGACGTCGCAGAGCCTATTTCACTTTCAGGACAGCGACAGGCCTCTCGCACCGCATCAACGACAGGCACCACTCGCATAGAGGTGTTCCTGCTTAGGAGATGGTCATTCCTCCATCGATGGGAAAGGTCCCGCCCGTGACCCAGGTTGCTTCGTCGGAGACCAGATAGAGGACCATATTAGCCACCTCTTCCGGTTTCCCAGCTCGACGGATAGGATAGTGCGAGAGTATGGGATCCAGTAGTTCGGAGTTGCTCATCAGCGGAGCAGCCATTGGCGTATCGATGAGTCCTGGATTCACGACATTGCAGCGGATGCCATCCTTGGCGTAGTCAACCGCGAGGGCTCTGGTCAAGGCATCAAGCCCACCCTTGGAGGCGGCATAGACCGGCAATGAGGGGAGGCCGATCACGCTCGCAATGGAAGAGATATTGACGATCGCTCCTTTCCCCTGCTTCAACATCTGCGGCAAGACGGCTCGCGTCATGCGGAATACCCCGGTCAGATTGACGTCGAATACCTGCGTCCAGGTGGCATCATCGATCTCATGCAGGCGCTTTCCAAAGTCCCCGACTCCGGCATTATTGACGAGAATGTCGAGTTGTCCGAACTGCCGTACAGTCTGGCGCACCGTCTCCTGAACATGCAGTTCATCTGTCACCGATCCGGCAACAGCGAATGCCTCCCCCTGCTCCTTCATAATGTCATTCACAACCCGGTCCAGCTCTTTCTGCCGCCTCCCCGTGATCACGACCGATGCCCCTTCGCGCACAAAGGCTTTTGCGATCGCCTCACCGATACCGGCATTGCCTCCTGTGATGATCGCGACCTTTCCCTGTAATCGATTCATCGTAGGTGATCCTCTCGCACTTCGTGCACATCAATGCCTTCATGGATAGATTCAACCGGTTGGCCTACGGGCCACAAGCCAGATTCAATTTTTCTGGCCACCGTGATGAAGCCTGAGTGGGCGACCATTCGATGATCCGGTCGTACACTACGCCCCTGAATCGACCAGGTCCTCAACAGCGTTTCAAATGTTTCGACCATGCCAAAGACCGCTGCTCGCTGAAGAGCCTCAACCGTCTGCACCACTTGAGGAACGGTGGGAACAAAGCTCAAATACATGCCGCCGGAGCGAAGGGCCTGGGCTGCATGTGGCACCACCTGCCATGGCTCAGGAAGATCGAGAACGAGACGATCGAATGGCAACCCATCATCAAGCAGACTGATTCCTTCGTACGCGTTCCGACGAAGCGGAATGAGATTCGGCACCGGCCCCATGTACCGTTCAATGTTCGTCATCGCCGTTCGCGCGAAATCCTCACGGACTTCGTAGGTCACCACCACGCCACGCGAGCCCACTGCGCGCAGTAGTGCCATCGTCAACGCTCCGGATCCGGTCCCCGCCTCGAACACGCGCGCGCCAGGATAGACATCCGCCCACATAGGAATGAGCGCAAGATCCTTTGGGTACAATACCTGCGCGCCACGCGGCATCTTCAACACATAGTCGCCGAACGTCGGCTTGAGCGCCAACATAATCTTGTTGCCTGAGAGCGTGACGAGAGAACCATCAGGCTTTCCGATTAGATCGTCGTGGAGAATTTTATGACCGCTCAGCTGATAGAGGTCTCCGGCCTTCAAGGTCAGAGCATACTGCCGCCCTTTCTTGTCAACCAAATGGATACGTTCGCCTGATTGAAAGTATGACATCGGATTCCATTCTAGAAGTGCCACGCCGGGTTTTCAACAAGACAACGCCCACGATGATAATTTTCTTCACCTCTACGATGTGTTCCTTGGGAGAGCTGATTGAAGTTTCTTTCGATATGCAGATCCATTGAGCCCGACCTGTTCAACACGAATACCCGACACGAATGCACTCTCCACCCTCCGCAATCTTCAGACGCTCTCTAAAATAGCGGCGGAGACAAACTCCACCACGACTTTCCCCATATCCACTCATTCATATGAACGCCTGTTTCCCGAAAGACCTGTTCAAGAAATAGATGTGGCAATTAGGCCTATTGGCTATAGTCACACCTACACATCCATAGCAAAGCTGCCACACCGCCTCTCAGGCCTTCTCATTAAACCATTCTAATAGTGCTGCATTTCCCGCTAAATCACGCTCCGTTGTTCTCATGATCAATCCAGCACAGTATTTGCTGCGTGGAGAGGCAGGAAGACCGTCTAGCGGCACAGTACTCAAAATGAATCGTTTGCCTGATCGCTGTCTCTTATAGGATAGAACACAAGAACGAAATCCGCTCGAGACCGACCATGTGGAGAAAGACATCGGTTAGTAAAAGGAGGAACCACGACATGAAAGATAGTCTTTTCCCAACCCCTGCGCAGACAGAGCTTGTCACAACTGCAAAAGACGTTGACGCTGACGATCCCGAGGCGAGCGATCTCTTGGATGTGATCGGCCGGGATACATCCGAAGAGGACCAACCTGAGGAGCCGGCGAAGACAGCGACTCGTACCGCCGTGAGCGGCGGCCCATTCATGTTGGAGTCGCTTTATTTTCGCTCCTTCGGTGAACGAGCCCTGTTGACCAGGGAGGAAGAAGTCGAGCTGGCGAAGAAGATCGATTATGGAACGACCACCATTCGGAAAGCTCTACGCCACGCAATACCCGTTTTCCACCGGCTCAAACGATCGGACTCTGTTCTCGAAGCGCACCGCACACTTCAAATGGTCAAAGGTTTGAGCGGACTTTCCGCCACAGCGATCGATAAAGCCGAGCAGAGCCTCGCGGAGATGATCAAACAGGGAACGGGGCAGCAAAGGTTTCCGGTTTCTATCGCCAAGCAACTCAAGGAAGGGTTGGCCGCCTTGCGCTCCGCACGGATTGTGCTCGAGCAGGCAAAAGATGAATTAGTGCGTTGTAACCTGCGGCTCGTTGTGGATGTGGCAAAACATTACACAGGCCGTGGCCTAACTTTGTTGGATCTCGTGCAAGAAGGAAATATCGGTTTGATGAAAGCGGCCGAGCGCTATCAATACCGCAAAGGGTTCAAGTTCAGTACCTATGCAACCTGGTGGATCCGTCAAGGCATCACGCGTGCACTTGCCGATCAATCGCGGACCATTCGCATTCCAGTTCACCAGACTGAAGCTTCCCACCGCATACTCCGCGTGACCAGACGGCTCGGTCAACAGCTAGGCCGTCCCGCTCGACTCGAAGAAGTGGCGCAGGTGCTGCGAATGAGACCCGAACGACTCCACGAAACCGTGCAGGCATTTCAAGAGCCGGTCGCATTGGAGAAGCCGGTAGGTGATGGGAGCACGGAGTTTGGGGAACTGCTCCCTGACTCGCAAGCAGTTCCGCCCGATGCCCATGTGCACCGGACAGAAATGTCCCACCAGCTTGAGCGCATTCTCGACACGCTCACGCCCCGCGAGCAGACCGTCATCCGGCTGCGCTTCGGTATCGGCCAGGATCAGGCCTGCACGTTGGAGCAGGTGGGGCAGAGCCTCTCGGTGACGAGGGAACGGATTCGCCAGATCGAAGCAAAAGCGCTCAAGAAACTGAAGACGCCTCAAATTAAAAACATGTTTGCCTCCATCCAATAAGCCACAGTCTCATAAAGCAGGAAAGGGCGAGGACAACCCTCGCCCTTTTTCCTTTCTACGAACTTTCACCCCGAATGCTGTTGTGCGACAATGAGGCCGACTCAAATAAACGAGGCCCCATGACGAGTGTGCCTACAACATGGCTTCAGAATCCCTCACTGCCCAGGACTCTTTCATGAGTCTCGTCGTTGGATCACACCCAAGTCACGACGTCCGGACACAGGGGAATGAGCCTTTTCAGAAGTCTCTCCCGCAAGTGGGTGCACTTGTCCAGTTCCCCCAACCGATGCCCTATGACGAGACATATGCACTTCAGAAACAACTCCAGGAAGACCGGGTTGCAGAGCGACAAAGGGATGTATTGCTGCTCCTTGAACACTCACCGGTCTATACCCTGGGCCGTTCCACCAAACCCGA
>JAABQN010000001.1 GCA_011391455.1 Nitrospiraceae bacterium | reverse complement strand
CAAACCCGAACATTGGAACTGTGGGGAAGAGGGTCTCCGACGGACAGGCGCCAGACTCCAGTCTGTAGATCGTGGCGGCTCGATTACCTACCATGGACCTGGACAGGTCGTGGGCTATCCCATCCTCAAGCTGTCGCATTATTGCTCAGGACCGAAACAGTATGTACGGAAGTTGGAGGAAGTCTTAATCCATACACTCTTGCAATGGGGGATTAAAGGTTACCGTCTCGAGAAAAACCCTGGCGTCTGGGTACGCTGGGATGCTGTTGATGCGAAGATTGCTGCGATCGGAGTTCGGATCGATCATGGGGTCACGATTCACGGATTTTCACTCAACGTCGATATGGACTTATCCCCTTTTTCCCATATCATGCCCTGTGGCCTGGCACAGTGCCGGATCACATCCATGGCCGAGATCCGGCAGTCAGCCATGGCGCCCTCAATGGTCGCGCAACAAATAGCGCAGGAGTTCGCGCGCATATTCAACGTTCAATGGATGAATCTCCCTCCCGACAGCATTGGGCAAAGGCACCATGATCACCAACTCACATCGACGTCCCCGCTTCACACTTGACCAAAGGAACAGCCTATGCACGAATTCGACACACCGACTTTCAGACTGGCGGTTGCACAGTTTGATCAAGCGGCCGAGGCCATGGATCTTGATCACAATTTACGCGAGCGGCTGAAACTTCCACAGCGGTCGCTGATTCTCAGCCTACCTGTCCGAATGGACGACGGCCGAGTCGAGGTCTATACCGGATATCGTGTGCAGCACGATTCCGCCCGCGGTCCCACAAAGGGCGGCATTCGCTATCATCCGGATGTAAACCTTGGAGAGGTTGCGGCACTTGCCATGTGGATGACATGGAAATGCGCGTTAGCCGACCTGCCCTATGGCGGAGCCAAGGGTGGCGTCGCAATCAATCCAAAACAGTTGTCACGACCAGAGTTGCAACGACTGACCAGACGCTATGCAGCAGAAATCTTCCCGTTGATTGGGCCAGACAAAGACGTACCGGCCCCAGACGTCGGCACAGACGCCCAAGTGATGGCCTGGATTATGGACACCTATAGTCAGCAGGTGGGGTATTCGGTGCCGGGCGTCGTCACGGGCAAGCCCTTATCGATTGGAGGAAGCCTCGGGCGTGAAGAAGCCACCGGCCGAGGAGTGGTCTATGTCACCATGGAAGCGCTTCGCCACCTCAACCTCGACATTCGGAACAGCACCGTGGTCATTCAGGGATTCGGCAATGTCGGGGCCCATACAGCCCGCATCATGCAAGAGTGTGGCGCACGCGTCATCGCAGTGAGCGACGTGAACGGAGGCATCCATAATTCGAGCGGGTTGGACATTCCGGGACTCCTTACTCGCTATAAGACCGCGGGCCAAACCCTTCGAGACACCAAACTAGGAGACTGGCTCTCCAACGACGAATTGCTTCAACTCGACTGCACCGTGCTGGTCCCTGCCGCGCTCTCCGAACAAATCACCGAACGCAATGCCGCGAAGCTGCGCTGCCGGATTCTCGTCGAAGGAGCAAACGGTCCAACGACGCTGGAGGCCGATCGCATCCTGCAGGACCAAGGCGTCTTTATCATTCCGGACATCCTGGCCAACTCCGGTGGCGTGATTGTGTCCTACTTTGAGTGGGTACAGGATGTGCAGCGATTTTTCTGGAAAGCCACTGACATTCAAGAGCGATTGCAAGATATCATGGTCACTGCCTTCCATCGGACATTAGAGTTTTCCGTTTCCAAAAAAACTTCCATGCGGATGGCCGCCCTGATGAGCGGCATCGACAAGGTCGCGCAAGCTCATCTTCATCGAGGACTCTACCCATGAGTTCCCAACAGCATGGAGGTGGAGATCATTTGCTGCCGCAGGTTCTTGTGTGAAAGGCCTAGCGTTGATCACGCTCGCTGTGATTAGGCCGGCCGACAAGAGGGCACTCCTGCAAAAAATGCGCTCATGGCATGAACCGTTCATCGATCGGCTTGTCGGACAGAGAGACATCGTCAACTGATGCTGAGGCGTACTCTCTGCGCGCTTGCGATCCTGTTGCTCCATGCGCTAGGGTAGGCCGGTCTGAGCTGAGCCAGACTAGACCCTCGGAGATCTGCAGGATGGATCGGAATGCCGTGCTCTCTCTCTGGGAAACCCACAAAGATGAACGGTGGCCTCAAGTGGGAAGCCCGCACGAGGGGCCATTGATGACACTGGATACAGTGATCAGCGGATGCGTCGTGTACTTCCTCGATAGTCCTGAGGGACTTGATGCCAAACGGGTCGGGATCGTCGAAGATTGCGTGGCAGATCTCGATAACCTGACCCACGAACTGGACGAAGATTGTCGGCCCTACTTTCACCGGCTCCGGAGCCTCGGAGCGCTCCTCATCTCGACCCATCACAGCATCTAACCTATCGGTCTGCCCCTCCACCACACAGTCAACCATTCTTGCAAGTTCTCAGGCCGTTCGATAAAATGCACTGCACGCTTGGCCCCACCAATTTGAACAATACGCTCACACGCCATCCATCTCTCGGAATATAGAGATAAGGAAGAGTCGATGAAGGATTTACTGCGAGTCGTCACGCTAGCATGCATGGTAACGGCTGGAGTCGGCGCCTGGGTACCCTCTGGGTATGGTGAGCCCTACGAATTAAGTAAGAACGACGTGATGGACCCCAAGACTTTGAAGAGCGCCGAGATTTCATTGTTTGGAGTCAAACTGGGAGATTCCGAAGCCAAAGCTCTGGACTCTCTCGTAAATGAAAAAATTCCCGGAGTAAAAGTGGAACAGGAAGCCTCGTTTATCTTTTTGCTCGACCAACGTAAACCGACCGGTCCTATGGCCGGCGTGCGTATTCAGGACGGCAAGGTCGACCTGATCTTTATTAATAATCGATTTTCCTATAAGACTCGCGGGATTTTTCGCAACGTGTTGAACAGCGAGAGCCCTGACGATGTGCGAAAACTATTGGGACAGGAAGACTACGGGGACGAAAACGTGATGGGGGCCATACTCGCTTATGATAAGCGGGGATTCGTCATCAACTATCTTGGGAAAGATGTCAACGTGGAGTTTTCTCCGCTTCGGTAGCATTGCGGAAATTCTCAGGCTACGACGGCCCACTCGCCTCTGCCTACCGGCATGTCGACTGGATCAAACGGAGAAATTCAGCGCGAAGACTCGGCTGCCTGCAGCCCATAGGCAATGAGATGCGTCGCCGTGTTCCAACGACGCTTGGAGTTGAGGATCACGAGAAGCAGATCGCTCCCGTTCTGGGAAACCTTGGCGATGAGGCATCGTCCGGCTTTTGAGGTAAACCCAGTCTTGATACCTTCGACGCCGGGAATACGCCCCAACAATCGGTTCGTGTTGTGCAAGACATAGGCACGGTGACCGCTGACAGGGGTAATGATCGCGCGTTCCTCACGGACTAACTGCCGAAAAATCGGTTGATCGAGAGCCACGAGACTCAGAGTGGCAAGGTCTTCAGCCGTCGAGTAATGGTCTGGATTGTCGAATCCGCAGCCATTGCTGAAATGCGTATCCGCTAAGCCAAGCTCCACAGCCTTGGCATTCATGAAGTCCACGAACTGTGCTTCGTCGCCGCCCACATGCTCCACCGCTGCCAGACAAGCATCGTTTGCCGACACGATTAACATGGCCTTCAGCAGATCTTCCAATCTAAAGACCTGCCCTGCCTTCACGCGTAAATGCGTCTTGTGAGCCCGTGCGGCATTGGGACTGATCGTGACGAGATCATCCAACTGCCCCCTTTCCAGAATGACCAGGGCCGACATGATCTTTGTGAGGCTGGCGGGGGACATTCGCTTTCGGGCATCGTGTTCATACAGCACACGACCGCTATTGAGCTCCTTGAGAAGAATGCCATGAGCTGGAGCGACTCGCCACGGAGGGAATTGGTGTGGAATAATCGCGGTGCGGACAGACGCCTGTTGAGCTTCTACATTCTTCGCAAGAGCGATGGAGGGAGTGAAGGATCCGGCGCCGATCAACAGGAGGCCGATGAGCGCCACGGCAGCGTGGGCGAGAACTGGCACCCGGTGGAATCTCCTGCAATCTCTTGTCATGATGAACCTGTCGCTCCTGCTCATAGTGTAAACGATTCCCTCACCTTTCCCCCGCGAAACCCGCTGTCAATCACTTTGTGGAAGAAACGGAGCAGATCGGCAAGGTCTATCCAAAACCCGCAATTCAAACAGCGGGCATAGAGTCGCCGATTCACCAGCGTATAGTGACGCTCGACCATCATGCAGCCTTTACACCTCAAACAGTGCATCGACGCGCCTATCTTCAGCCTCTGTATCTATCGGAGTCGATTCATCACTAATGCCAAGCAGCCTGCCAATAATCCTCCGCCGACAATCGTGGTGCCAAACGAGAGGTACGCGCTGGCCCCGCTTCCCGGAGCGGCTCCGTCAAGCAGCTCTCGCACCCCCCCCTGTACCATCAGCACAGAGAGGGTGAGCAATGCGCCGATTGCAAACCACCATCTAAATGATCTCACCAGTGTCCTCGGAACAGACCGCCAAGAGGCCTGCGCGGCGCTCATCAGGCACTGTAGCCGAGGGTCGATAGGCTGTCAAGAAGACTGGTATTGATGGACTCACTCCATGATCGATAGGCGGCGTACGCGCCTCACGGTGAAGGCGCGACGGGAGTGGATGCCGCTTTCAACCCTCGATGGAGAAAGATGGAGACACTTCCGTTTCCGTTGTCCGCTGTCACAAGTCCAGGCTCCTCAGCCTCCTTTGTTGTGACACGAAACGTTGCAAGGGCAAAGGGGCCGGGCTTTGTCCTATAATTTCTCGGCGGATATTCAAAGGTTCCATCGCCACGGCCAAAGAGAATAGAGAGATCGCTCGATTGAAGGTTGACGATGGCCACGTCTGTAAGTCGATCGCCGTTGAAGTCACGGGCGAGCCCGAAATTCGGTCCTGCATCGGCACCGGAATCGTGCCCTGGCTGGAACGTCCCATTACCTATTCCAAGAAAGGTTGTGAAGCTGTCCTGCACGCCGTTAATGACAAGTAGATCGCGGATCCGGTCACGGTTGAAGTCGGTGAACGTCACTCCAAGCGGGCGTTTCCCCGTCCGATAGTCGGTGGGAGGGCGAAACGTGCCATCGCCATTCCCCATCCAAATAGAGACCGCGTTCGACATCGGCCCTCCGTTGGTCACGGCCAAATCGATCTTCCCATCGCCATTCAAGTCGGCCAACGCCACCGATGTGGGCGTATCGCCATATTCATACTGCGCTCCATGGGTGAATTCACCGGTGCCGGTTCCCAGGAAAACTTTGATCTTGTCGTTCCGCAACGCGACCACAAGGTCTGGCGCCTGATCGCCGTTCAGATCGTCACTCGCGATGGCAATAGGAGACCGATGCACAGGATAGCGCGGCCCCTCTTCAAATTTTCCATCGACCCGCCCGAATAGTACGGCCACTTCGTCGCCCCCGGAACAGGCCAGCACCACATCGGGATACGCATCGTGGTTGAACATTCCGAGGGCAAGCGAGCGGGGTTCTTTACATACATTCAGTTGAACTTGATCGTGAAAGGTGCCGTCACCGTTGCCTAAGAGAATTGAAAGGGTATTGCTGCCGATATTCGTTGTCACCAGATCGGTAAAGCCGTCCTGATTGACATCCGTAGGGGTGACAGTCGTCGGGTTCTTCCCTACGTTATAACTGGCAAAGTAGTAAAAAATGTCTGGCGGCGTGTAGGGATCTTGCTTGGTACAGCCGCTTGCCAGAAGCAGAAAGAAACTTGTCGCAACGACGGCAAGATTCCGCCCCATATCCCCGTCAGCGTCTCTGGTCACACCCACCTCTCGATTGAGGAACCGCCGACATGGCAGTTTATCCATATGAGCATGCGCCCATTGATCCAGCCCTTCCGCAGAAGCAAGTTCAGGGAGTATACAGACTACCGCTTTCTCTTGGCAATCAACCAAGCCACGCAACGACCCCTACCAAAACAGGTTTCCCCAATCCTGGCCCGCTCTTTGACGGCTTTGAAAACGGTACAGTGTTTGGGGTACAATGCCCACCTTGGTAAGGAGGAATCCATGAGCAAGATGATGAAGATTGAATTATCGATGTACGGAATTGCCGAGGTGCTGCACTGGTGTCATAATCGCAATAACGGCCGCGTCCCCGGAGTGGACACAGCAGGCTTTGACAAAATGAAGGGGCTCTTAGCTGAGAAGCCCCAGTCTGGAGATTATTTTACCCTCGATCAATTCTGGAAGAAACGAGTCACTTTGGACTTGACTGAAGATGAGGTGGCCACAATTGATCGCTGTCTCTACGATCTCCCGAATTTCGATAGCGAACCTCTTCCACAAATCCGACATAAATTCTGGCCGCAACAGACGGTCGCCCACTGAACAGCAGGGGCCGTTTGAAGACGGCCCCTGCCTTACCACCATAGCGTTTTGTCCGGTCCGATCGGTGGAAAGCCGTTTGAGGTGATCCCTTGCGTTTGCGTGAACTCGTGGTGAGAACTATCTGAAGGAATGAGTTTCCTGAGACTAAGGCTTCAACTTCTAAGATAGGCTGAGATCCCTGCGCCTTAACCTTCAAGAAGACTGGCGGGCTAGAGCGTGCCTTCTCCCTTCAGATACCGGCGAAAGCGGTCCATCAAATCGGCGCCCAGAGTCCCGCCTTCCGGCTTCTTCAAGTCCGGATCGGCAAAGTGCCCGCGAATTTCCTGGAGGCGTTTTTCAGCCTGCTCATTCCCCTGCAACCGCTTGGTCTTCTCCAGCGCCGTATCGAACGCTTCAAACGTCAGCTCTTTATATCCAAACGAGCGAATCCGTTTAACGGCTTTCATCATGGCCTGATTCCGGAAAGTCGTCAGATGTTCCGAATCGATCTCTGCGAGCCCGAGCTTCCGCGCCCTGCGCTCAGCTGCCTTACGGATTCCACTACGCACAAAATCAGGGGACGTCTGCAGCCGCTTCCAAGCCTCATCGGTCCACACAACTCGTTCCTGGGGGGCCTCCCACAATTGAAGCAACGTCAACTCGTCGATCCGCGTCACACCTCTCTCTCTCGCCAAATCTTCGGTGTCCCGCCTCAACATGTCCGTGACGAATTCGACGGCGATCGGCGGCGACTGTTTCAATTTCTCTTGAAGTTGCGCCAACGCCCCCTCGCTCCACTCCAGCGGAGGGCCTGAAACCTCGCGGAAATCGCCCAGCGCTTCCACCTTTTCGAATAGTTCGACGTTCACCTCGAGATGACCACGTTCCCTGGCAATCTCTTCAGAAATCTGCCTGATCATGTGGCGCATGAACTCTGGAACCGTATCCAGTCGGTCCTTGGCAGCGGCAGTCCAGGGAAGATGGCCTTGCGCCATTTGCTCTGCCGCATCGGCCATACCAGACTCCCCACCCATACCACTCATCATTTGATTCTTGAACTGATCGAGAAGATCCCCTGTAATTTCTGTACATCCAAGCTCTCGGGCCTTCTTCTCGGCCAAACGACGAACCATGCCACGCAGAAATAGCGGCGCTCGTTCTAGACGTTTGGAGGCCTCGTCCGTCCAGCGGACATCTACTCCGACCGCCTCGTGGGAGTCTGGTGTATTCATGATGAGCGTCCCGTTATGACTGATTCAGGAGTTCCTTCAATTCCTTGCCGGCCTTGAAAAATGGAACCTTCTTAGCAGGGACCGCCACAGTCTCGCCGGTCTTGGGATTCCGCCCCTCTTTCATCCGGCGAGCCCGCAGCCTAAAACTGCCGAACCCTCTGATCTCCGTCTTATCGCCGTTTTTCAACGAATCACGCACACAGTCGAAAATCGTATTCACAACGACTTCCGCCTGCCGCTTCGTCAGCGTCGTGACCTGTTCGGATACGCGCTCGATGATTTGGGCCTTCGTCATATTGGGCTCCCCTTTCATACTAATGAATCGACCTACGAGCCGATCCGCCCGCGCTAGAACGCCATAAGATACTTGAGGCTGACCCCGGGGTTAAAGTTCAACTTGGGAAACAGCATCGACAGGCGCGACTCGAGCAATTCTCTTACCGAAAATCGTCGACGAGGCTCGATGACTTTCGGCTCACCTTCGATACCGGCCACATCCGCAGCAAGTTGAATAGCCGCTTCGAGATCACCGAGTTCATCAACCAGTTTAGAATCTTTGGCCTGGCGACCCGTGAAGATTCGACCGTCCGCCAAGGCCTGCACAGCCGCCATATCAAGCCCGCGTCCTGCTGCCACTGCCTCGATGAACTGTTTATGGACATCATCCATGACGGATTGGAGTAACGCTTGTTCCTCATCGCTCATCTTCCGCAGCGGTGAACCCACATCTTTGAATTTTCCACTTTTGATCACGACGCCTTCAACGCCGATCTTCTTCAGCAACCCTTCGACGTTCGCCATCTCCATGATGACCCCGATGCTCCCCGTCAACGTCCCCGAATTGGCCATGATCCGATCGGTCGCCACCGCAATATAGTATCCTCCTGACGCCGCCACTGTACCCATTGAAGCAATCACCGCCTTATTGTTCTTGTTACGAACCCGCTGGACCGCATCATGGATTTCTTGCGACGGCACAACCCCGCCGCCGGGACTGTCGATGCGCAATACGATTGCCTTCACGGAGGGGTTCTCGGCAAAACGCTTCAACTCGACGATCGTGGATTGCGCATCCACAATGACCCCTTCAATACGGATCAATCCGACCCGATCCTCCATAGAAAAATCGAGGTCAGGGAAAAATACGTTCACCAGAAAGAGCAGGCCAAGCCCGATGCCGAGCGCCCAGAGCACTTTGCGCACGATCCCTCGTTTCGGAGGCCTTTGTGCCATTTCATCTATCATCGTTCTGTTCGCTCACAGCGCCGAGGGCACAAGGCCCCCGGCTTACCCCGAGATCTGGTACTCAGACCTACTTCTCGTCCTCGGCTTGCTCTCGCTTCCTGTTCTGCTTCGCTGCACGACCCAAGCTTTGGTCCAACGCCCCTTGCGTGGCATGGAATTCATCGACCGTTCGACGATCGGAATCCATTTGATGGTCGCGCAGGCTGAGCGCGATCTTTCGTTCTTCACGATCCACCTTGATGATCTTGGCCGTCACTTCATCCTGCAGCTTGAACTTCTCTTCGAGCTTAGCCTGGGCATCAAGACCTGCCTCGCTGATATGAATCAACCCTTCGACTCCCCCGTCCAATTCGACAAAGATGCCAAAGTCGGCGACCTTACTGATCTTCCCGACCGCCACATCCCCGACCGCATACCGGCTCGGAATCTCCTCGTCCCATGGATCGCTCTTGAGCTGCTTATACCCGAGCGAAAGCCGCTCTTTTTCCTTGTCGATCCTCAACACCACGGCCTCGACCTTCTGTCCCTTTTTGAAGAGCTCAGAAGGATGCTTGATATGTTTCGTCCACGACATGTCGGAAATGTGAATCAATCCGTCGATACCCTCTTCGAGCCCGACGAATGCGCCAAAATCGGTGAGGCTCTTCACCTTCCCTTCAATGTGGGTGCCAATGGCATACTTCCCTTCCACCATATCCCAGGGATTCGGCGCAGTCTGCTTCATGCCGAGTGAAATCTTCCTGCTGGCCGGATCCACGTTCAACACCGCCGCTTCAACCTGGTCCCCAATAGACACGACGCGTGACGGATGGCGCACTTCGTGCGTCCATGACATCACGGAGACATGCACGAGTCCCTCGACGCCGGGCTCGAGTTCGATGAATGCTCCATAGTCGGTCAGGCTCACGACACGACCTCGAACACGAGTGCCGATCGCATACTTCGTGGCTACGCCGGTCCAGGGATCGGCGCTCTTTTGTTTCAACCCGAGTGAAATACGCCCGGTCTCTCGGTCATATTTGAGCACGCTCACTTCCACCTTGTCGCCGATGTTGAACATTTCCGAAGGATGGCCGACACGGCCCCAGGACATGTCCGTGATGTGGAGCAACCCGTCGATGCCGCCGAGGTCGATGAACGCCCCGTAATCCGTAATATTCTTCACCTGACCTTGAATCAATTGCCCTTCCTTCAGCGTGGACAGGGTCGTCTTCCGCTTCGAATCCCTCGTCTCTTCCAGAAGAACGCGCCTGGACACGACAACGTTGCCACGCCGATGATTGATCTTGATGATCTTGAGAGGGAACGTTCGCCCGACCAACCCGTCAAGATCCCGCACTGGGTGAAGATCGATCTGCGAGCCAGGCAGAAAAGCCTTCACGCCGATATCCACCATCATCCCGCCTTTGATCCGCGCCACAATTTTTCCGTCAATGCTCTTGCCGTCATTGAAGAGCTTTTCCAGCTCCTCCCAAATCTTCATCTTGTCGGCTTTTTCCTTGGAGAGCACCAAATTGCCGTCGGCGTCTTCGCACTCCTCGATATAGACTTGAAGCCGATCGCCCACCTTGATGTTCTGAAGCTCCTCGGTGGAGAACTGATCGTTCTGGATCATGCCTTCGGACTTGTAGCCGATGTCCACGACCACTTTGTCTTTGGTCACAGCGACAATCCGGCCCTCCGTAATCGTGCCCTCTTCGAGGTTCTTAAATGTCTCCTCGTACAAGGCCGCTAAGGCTGCTCGATCTAACTGCTGGTCACTCGATGGCGAAACCGTACTCATGGTATAGATCCTACTCTTCCGACAGGAGTCGGGTGCTGATGGTTATACACCGGCATTCACTCAGCCTTGCGAATGCCGGCACTGGACTGCTGGGTCGGAGACTCCACGGCACCTAGTGAGGCGATACGATCCATCACGGTGCGGCTCACCTCCTGATAATATTGCTTGTCATCTCCACTCTTCTCATTCCTGGGAAACATGAGGGAGTCTCCATAGCTAACGGTCACGGGACAGAAATGCGGCCACGTAGTTCCAGGCGGCAGCACGTCGAACGTGCCCTTGAGATAAGCCGGAACCACCGGACATCCTGCTTGGGCCACGATCATACCAATCCCCGGTTTAGGGGACTGTAGCCGGCCATCAGTGCTGCGACTGCCCTCCGGAAAGATCACCACGACCTTTCCTTCCTTGATCAGAGAAACCGCTTTACCAAATGCGTCACGGTCAAACCGACCGGCCCTCAAGGGAATCCATCCCAACCATTGGCAGATCGCCCTAAGACCTGGAACCGGAAAGAGATCGCTACGCCCCAAAAACCAGGCCCGCCGCCCCATCCCACAACCCAGCAGGGGAATATCCAGGTAACTGGCATGGTTCGCCGCGACGATGAACCCGCCGGTCCGCGGAACTGCCCCAACAACTCGAAAGCGAAAACACAGCCAGCCGATGGTCCGAGCGAGGATCCACAAGATCCCGTAGAAAACCGAACTCACAATTTGGCCGCAATCACAGCCATCATCTGGTCCACCACATCGGTAGCGGACAAGTTCGACGTGTCGATATGCCGGGCATCCTGAGCAGGAACCAGTGGAGCGATCGAGCGGGAACGGTCCCGCGTATCACGGCTCGTCAAATCGGCGCTCGTCTCTTCAAGTGCTCCGGAATGTCCCGCCGCAACGAGTTCCCGATGACGGCGTTGGGCCCTGACATTCGGATCCGCTTCGAGAAAAAATTTTACATCTGCCGAAGGAAATACCTTCGTCCCCATATCGCGCCCCTCAGCCACTACCGCTCCGCCTTCTCCGATTTGCCGCTGGACGGGTAACAGCCAAGTCCGGATCGCGGGAATTGCCGAGACCACCGATGCCGCTGCCGACACCGCGGGCGTTCGGAGTTCGCTGCTCACATCCCTGCCACTGACCAACACTGCCGCCACTCCCTGATGGAACTGCATTTGCAGTGACAACGTGGGCAACAGAGCAGCGACCGCGTCGGTATCGGCCGGATCCCGGCCAGACTCAATGACCGCCCAAGCCATCGCCCGATAGAGCGCTCCCGTGTCGAGGTACAGATAGCCCAATCGAGAGGCCAGCAACCGGGCCACTGTGCTCTTGCCGACACCAGCCGGACCATCAATTGCCACGATCAGCCGGCTCGCTTGCTTGTCCCCCGCAATAGATTCTGCATGGTGGTCTCGCATCATAACCGTCACCGGCACTCGCCAACTAATTCCAAGAGTCTGTGATGAAAGCCTGGGAATGATGTCTCAATACAGGCCGTCTCGTCAATCAATGTCGCTGTCGAAGCGGTCAAGCCCGCAATGGCCAGTGACATCGCCACCCGGTGATCCCCATGACTCCGGCCATGTGCCGCTCGCAGTCGTCCATTAGCTTCCGCTGTGCCAAGCCCTTGCACAACCATCCCGTCTGGCTTTTCTGTGATTTGCGCCCCCATCGCGCGTAATTCTGCCGACACGGTCGCAATCCGATCGCTTTCTTTGACCCGCAACTCTTCGGCCCCGGAGATGATCGTCTCACCCTCTGCGACCGCAGCCGCGACACAGAGGACGGGGAATTCATCGATCGTCTGAGGGATCAACTCAGGCCCAATCGCCACCCCGCGCAACCTGGCTGACTTCACTCGGATATCCGCAACCGGTTCTCCAGCCTCTTCACGCTGATTGAGCAGTTGAATATCCGCCCCCATTCTTGCCATCACTTCTAACAAGCCGGTCCTGGTGGGGTTAATACCCACCTGTTGAATCGTCACATCCGAACCAGGAACAATCGTCGCACCGACGATGAAGAATGCCGCGGACGAGAAGTCCCCCGGCACAACCAATCGGGGCGCTGCATTCCAGCCAACAGACGGCCGTCCATCAAGCAGCAGGGTTGTCCCCTCCCGTCGAAAAGCAATACCGAAAAACTGGAACATCCGTTCCGTATGGTCCCGCGAGAGACGCGGCTCTGTAATCCGGGTCATCCCTTCGGCAAACAGAGCTGCAAGCAACAAGGCTGACTTAATTTGCGCACTCGCCACCGGCGAGTTGTACGTGATCGCATGGAGACGGCTGCCCATCAAAGCCAAAGGCGCGAGTTCACCGCCTTTGCGTCCGGCGATGGTCGCCCCCATTTCCCGCAACGGTTTAACGACCCGCCCCATGGGACGGCGGCGAATCGACTCGTCGCCGGTCAATACCGTAAAAAAGTCCTGCCCTGCCAGCAGGCCGGTCAGGAGGCGAATGCCCGTTCCTGAATTCCCGCAATCGATCGGCCCATTCGACTCGGTCAGGCCCCAGAGTCCCTTGCCATGCACAACGAGTTCTTCGTCCGATTCATCGATACGAATGCCCAGGGCCTGGAATGCGCGAACCGTATTGAGACAGTCGTCTCCACGACAATAGCTCACAACCCTGCTAACCCCATTCGCCAAACCAGTCAGAATGACGGCACGATGGGTAATCGACTTATCGCCTGGGACAGAAATCGTTCCCCGCAACGGGCGGCCTGGTGTAATAGTCAATGGTGTCATAGGCCTGTTACGCCGGCACCGTCGGTCGCGTGGAGAGTTTTTCCCGTTCCTGCTTCGCCTGATCGAGTTTCTTCTCGATGCCTGCGGCATCGCTCACCTGAATGAGCTGCTTCAATTGGCTCAGCGAGCGCTCGTAGGCCTCGATGAACGAGACCACATTGTCGCGATTCCAAAGAAAGATATCTCGCCACATTTCAGGAGAGCTGGCGGCAATCCTTGTCGTGTCACGCAACCCGCCGCCCGAGTGGCTCACCAGGTCGAGGGAAGGAATCTGTTGATCGCGAATCTCAACCAGGGCATTCATCAAAGCAAAGGCCGCCACATGCGGCAAATGGCTCACCGCGCCGAGAATCTTATCATGCAGATGGGCATCCATCGTCAGCACCACCGAACCGGTTTCTTCCCACATCGTTCGGATCTGCTCAAATGCCTGTTGGTCCGTCGCTTTTGTCGGAGTGATGATGCAGCGCGCCCCCATAAAGAGCTGATCCGATCCGGCAGCCACACCAGTCTTCTCCTTGCCGGCAATGGGATGGGCTCCCACAAAATGGACACCGGCAGGCATGGCTCGTTCAGCCTGTTCCACCAGCAAACCCTTCACGCTTCCGACATCGGTCACAATCGCGCCTTTTTTCAAGCAGGATGCCCACTCCGTCAGATGCCGGTCATACGTATCGACAGGGGTGGCCAGCACGACCAGGTCGGCATCCCTTACTCCGTCCTTGGGATCGATGACGTAGCGATCGATCGCGCCCAGCTCGACCGCAGCTTTCAAGTTTTCGACACGCCGCCCGACCCCGATAACCTTCGACGCCAATCCCTTTCGACGGAGAATCATACCGAGCGATCCGCCGATCAGCCCGACTCCAATAATTGCGACCTGGGTAAAATGCAGCGTCATTCACACACAATCCTTCTGATTACACTTCCCGGCCAATCGCCACCGCGATCTTTCGCATATCCTGCATCAGTTCTTTGAACTGGCTCGGCTTAAGGGATTCCTCTCCGTCGCACAACGCACATTCCGGATTCGAATGGACCTCGATCAGTAGGCCATCCGCCCCCGCAGCCACTGCCGCCTTCGACATCGGCGCCACCAGATTCCACTTGCCGGTGGCATGGCTGGGGTCGACGATGACGGGCAGATGCGACAGTTCTTTTAACGTCGGGACCGCAGCGAGATCGAGCGTATTGCGATATTGCGTTTCGAAGGTCCTGATTCCCCGCTCGCACAACATGACGTTCTGATTCCCCCTGGACATGATGTATTCTGCCGACAGGAGGAACTCTTTGATCGTGGCCGAAAGCCCCCGCTTCAACAGCACCGGCTTGTCATAGGCCCCAACTTCTTTAAGAAGCTCGAAGTTCTGCATGTTGCGGGCGCCAATCTGGATAATGTCGGCTTTTTCGAGAAACAATTCGATGTCGCGGGTATCCAGAATCTCGCTGACCACCGGCAACCCGGTCTGTTTCTTCGCCGCAACCAGGTAATCCAACCCTTCTCGCCCCAACCCCTGAAAAGAGTATGGCGAAGTGCGTGGCTTGTAAGCGCCACCGCGTAAGATACTTGCGCCGGCTGCCTTGACATCATGGGCAATGCCGACCGTGATTTCGAGCCGCTCCACCGCGCAGGGTCCCGCCATGATAATCAGCTTGTTGCCGCCGATCTTGACGCCGCCCACATCGATGACCGTACCTTCACGCTTAAACTCCCGGCTGACAAGTTTCCAGGGCGCGAGGATCGGCAAGACACTTTCAACGCCCGGCAACGCCGTGAGAGGCTGGTTATGCAGCACCCGATCGTCGCCGATCACACCAATAATCGTCCGTTCCTGACCGGTCGTGAGTTGCGACTTCAGTCCCAACTCGCGAAGCCGATCGATAATGTGGTCGACTTCCCGTTCGCTTGCATCTGGTTTTAATACGATAATCATGTTGCCTCACCCTGCACTCAATGCAGCTGGATCACCCGCTTGAGCGCAGCCAAAAATTCCCTATTTTCTTCTTCCAGGCCGATCGTCACTCGAATCATACGCCCCTCAATGTGGCGAACGATAACGCCCTCCCTCAGCAGGGCCTCAAACACCGCGCGACCGTCCCGCCCGATATCGACATACACAAAATTCGCTTCGCTCGGAACCGGCACAAGCCCGAGCCCGGTCAATCCCTTGACCATCTGCCCCATTCCCGCTGCATTCACCGCCCGGCTCTGCGCCACATGTTCGTCGTCTCCGAGCGCGGCGAGCGCGGCACGCTGCGCTAGACTATTGGCATTGAAGGGAGGGCGGATTCGGTTCAGAAAGTTGGTGATCTCTGCCGTCGCCACACCGTACCCGATGCGCAATCCTGCAAGGCCATAGATTTTTGAAAAAGTCCGCAGCACGATAACGTTCCGCCCCTGCTTCACATAGGACATAGAATCCGGGAACTGCTCGCTCCTGACATACTCGAAATAGGCTTCGTCAAACACGACAACGACATGCGCCGGCACCCGTGACAACAGCAGTTCGACCTCAGCGGCCGATACCATTGTTCCAGTCGGATTATTGGGGTTACACACGAAGAGGAGCCTCGTCCGATCAGTGATGGCGCCCGCCATCGCCTGAAGATCGTGCCGCCACTGCTTCAACGGGACGATAACAGGCTTTCCATGGGCTGCCGTGACCTCCATTTTGTAAATGACGAAGGTCTGGTCGGCCATGATTGCTTCATCGCCCGGGGCCAAAAACGTCCGGGCGAGCAGGCCCAGGATTTCATCCGATCCGTTTCCAAGAATGACCTGATCCGGAGTCACTTTCCAACAATCCGCCAGAGATTCGCGTAGGCGAAATGCGCCGCCATCAGGATAGCGATGCAGGGTCGAGGTTCCCCCGCTCAAGGCGGTGAGCGCCTTCGGGGAGGAGCCTAACGGATTCTCGTTGGACGCCAATTTAATGACTCGTGCAAGACCCAGTTCCCGTTGGAGTTCTTCTATCGGCTTCCCTGGGACATAGGGACTCAGCGAGGCGATATCTGGATGGATCTTCAGTGGCATAATATCAACTGTGGGCTGGGTAGGAACCCAGTACCTTCATGAAGAGACAGCGGCCGGTGATTTCTTCGACGGCTTTCTTGACCCGCTCTTCCTCCATATGCCCTTCGATATCGACAAAGAAAATGTATTCCCAGGCTTTTCGTCTGGAAGGACGCGACTCAATCTTGGTCATGCTCAGGCCATGAGAGGCAAAAGGCCGGAGGAGATCGTACAGAGCGCCAACTTTGTCTTTCACCGAGAGCATCAATGAGGTCTTATCTTTCCCCGTACGCTCAGGTGGCTTCTGGGACAAGATGAGAAAACGGGTCATGTTGTTCAAATTATCTTCAATGCGGGCCTTGATGACCTTCAGACCGTACAGTTGAGCCGCCAACTCCGACGCAATAGCGGCAACAAAGGGATTTTCCACACATAATTCCGCGGCGCGAGCCGTGCTCGCTACCTCCGACGCAGGCACATTGGGAAAGTTGGTTTCCAGCCAATTTCTACATTGGGCAATGGCATGGGGATGGGAATGGATTTGCTTCACCTCTTCCATCACACCGGACTTCGACATCAAATGATGGGACACCTCCTGAAGCACTTCGCCGTAGATGAGCAGATTGGAATCGATGAACATATCGAGCGTGTGATTGACCACTCCCTCTGTCGTATTTTCGATCGGGACCACCCCAAAATTGGCTCGGCCCCGTTCGACTTCGCTGAACACGTCCTTGATGCTATTGACCGGAATATATTGGGCAGACGACCCGAACTTCTGCATAGAGGCCATATGCGTAAACGTAGCTCTGGGGCCAAGATACGCCACCTTTTGAGGGCCCTCTAGGGAGAGGGATGCGGACATGATTTCTCGATAGACCGGACGAATCGCTTCGGATGGAAATGGCCCTGAGTTCTGTTGGGTGAGGCGTTCGATGATCGCCGCTTCACGCGCCGGAGTATGGAGATTAGCGTCCACATCCTGCTGTTTCTTGAGCTTGCCGATCTCAATAACGCTTTTGGACCGCTCATTCAGCAGGCGTAAAATCTCATCATCAATGAGGTCGATCTTCTTCCGATACTCGGAAAAGTCTCCGGACATAGCTAACTCTCTCTTCCCAACCCACGGATACTGGTATCCGTCCGTCGGCTGGAATGGCACAAGCTAAGTTCAGAATGATACAGGAACCTTTCCTGGCAAAGCAAGGAGACCCTCGGCGTTTCATGAGCTTACGGGCGAATCCCGCCCGTTCAATCTGCCGCCAAAGAGATTGGGCAGGGACCAGACGAATTATGAAAAAAGAAGGGAGGTCGGCCTTTTGAAATGATCGAAGGCCAGTTTCGTGGCTTGGCGGCCACGGCCGGTTCGTTCGAGGAAGCCGGCCTGAATCAGATAGGGCTCATGGACGTCCTCAAGGGTGCTCCTATCTTCCTGGACTGCGGCCGCCAGAGACTCCGCCCCGACCGGTCCTCCGGCAAACTTATCGATGATGGTCAGAAGGATCTGACGATCCATCTCATCAAACCCTGCCGTATCGATGCCTAGCCACGCGAGGGCGTCCTGGGCGACAGCCTGAGTCACTTGTCCAGTCGCCTTGACCTGGGCATAGTCGCGCACCCGCTTGATAAGCCGGTTGACGATGCGGGGCGTTCCTCGAGCGCGACCGGCAATCTCATTGGCTCCCCCGGAATCGATCGGAATCCCCAGCACGCCCGCCGAACGTGTCACGATCGTCTGCAGTTCCACCGGAGAGTAGAACTCCAGGCGATGGACGAGGCCAAATCGGTCCCGAAGTGGAGAGGTCAAGGCACCGGCTCTGGTTGTGGCTCCGACCAGCGTAAACCGGGGGAGATCCAATTTCACCGTTCTGGCTGCAGGCCCCTGGCCGATCACGAGATCGAGCTGATAGTCCTCCATCGCCGGATAGAGCGCCTCTTCGACAGGGGCAGGAAGCCGGTGAATCTCGTCGATAAACAGGACATCGTGCTCTTGGAGGTTCGTCAGGATGGCGGCTAAATCTCCCGCATGGGCTAATACGAGACCGGATGTCGAGCGGAGCGATGCCCCCATCTCACGAGCAATGATGTGGGCAATGGTGGTCTTCCCCAACCCGGGCGGGCCATAAAAGATCGTGTGATCGAGCGCTTCGTTTCGCTGCTTCGCTGCCTCGATACAGATCCGCAGGGATTCTTTCATCCGCTCCTGGCCGACGTACTCCTCCAAGGTCTGCGGACGCAGCATCGTTTCCATGCTGCGCTCTTCGTCCGTGATCTGCGTGCTGACAACTCGCTCGGCCATCGTTGAGTAAACCTCTCTCGCTATTACTTCTCCGGCGTCGGGAGGTACATCGGTGGAGGCGGCAAGGCTCCCTGGCCTGGCGTTGCCGTACTCCCGCAGTCCGGCGGACAGGTCTTCCCGCCTTGGGTCGGATCCGGAAGGTTCGACTCCATCTTCTCCAACTGACATTGCGTGAGCCGCCCGCCGTCTTTATTTCCACAACGAGCCGGCACATTCGAGTTGCCCATTTCACGATAGCCCTCGGGACAGGATCCGCACACAGCTAACAGATTCGCGCCCAGAGGGACACACTGAACAAGGGTGGGATCACCATCCTTACAAATCTCTTTGGACTCGGTCACGCCAGTGGTCGCATAGCCTTCAGCACATTGACCGCAAGTCTTGCGAATGCTTTTGGGTTCGCTCGACTCTTCGGCTTGCACAGGCGCGACCCCTATCCCCAATACGAGCACCGCAAGCCCGATGAACAATGGTATCCGGACTATTCGCTGAATTAATCTCGCCATCATCCTTACCCCCTTGCAAGTTCTTTCAGGGATTCACGAATCATGTCTTTGAGCACGATGGACTCAGCATTGGACTTTTTGACTTGTTTCAACGCGTCTTTGGCATCTTGCGGGCGATAGCCCAAATTTACAAGCGCCGACAGCGCGTCATCGAAGATCGCATCTTGCCCCAGCCTGGCTGAATCGTGTGCCGGCGCAAGGCCGGGACGGAGCTTTCCGACTTTATCCTTGAGCTCCAAAACGAGACGGCTGGCCGACTTGTTGCCGATTCCTGGAACCGTCGTCAGCTTCTCGACATCTCCCGACTGAATTGCTGAGACCAGGTCAGACACAGGAAGCGCAGACAACACACTCAGTGCCAGTTTGGGCCCGACACCGGATACGCTGGTCAACAGCACGAATGCGTCTTTTTCCTGCGACGTCAGAAAACCGAAGAGCTGGATCGCATCTTCGCGGACGTGGGTATGTACGCTCACCGAAAGACTGTCGCTCAGATTGGGCAACCCGTAGTAGGTGCTGAGAGGAATAAACACTTCGTATCCGACCCCCTGGACGGCGAGGATCAGATAGGTCGGCGCCTTGAAGGCCAATCGGCCCGTCAGTGAGGCGATCATATTCTAAGAGGCAACATAGGCTGAAGGTGTTCAGCCTGAACACCTGAGTAGCTACCGCTGTTGTTCATCCAGCGGCGGCCACTTTCTCCATCACCTCGTCGGAAATATCGAAATTCGCATGAAGCTTCTGCACATCGTCATGCTCGTCCAAGACTTCCATCAACTTGAGCATTTGCTCGGCGGCCTTTTCCTCGAGCCTGATCGTGTTCTGCGGAATAGCGGTGACCTCCGCAAACAGGGTGTGGATCTTTGCCTCGGCGAGGGCTTTCTTCACGGCTTCAAAGTGGTGCGGATCCGTGATGACTTCAAAACTTTTCTCGCCCACTTTCACGTCCTCCGCTCCCGCATCAAGCGCGAGAGACAACAGCGCATCCTCATCGACTGTGCCCTTCTCAATCGTGAGCAGTCCCTTCTTGTGAAACTGCCAGGAGACGGCGCCGGCTTCCGCCATGTTGCCATGATGCTTCGTGAGGAGGTTTCGCAGCTCGGCGACGGTGCGATTGCGGTTGTCGCTCGTGATTTCCATCAATACGCCGGTCCCTCCGGGGCCATACGCTTCCAAATGGAACTCTTCATAGGCCACGCCGGGTAACTCTCCCGTGCCGCGCTGAATGGCTTTCTTCAGCGTATCGCCAGGCATATTGGCTTCTTTGGCCTTTAAAATGGCGAGCCGAAGCCGCGGATTACCATCCGGGTCGGCGCCGGTACGCGCCGCAATCGTCACCTCGCGGATAATTCTCGTGAAGATCTTCCCGCGTTTGACATCCATGGCCCCTTTGTGCCGTTTAACCGTCGCCCAATGGCTATGTCCACCCATGCTCACTCCATGCAGCCGGACTCAGAGGGACCGACCGCGCAAGAATGTGATCTCAATCAATAAGAGCTCGTACTCGCACGAGCCCAATCCTTACATAAACTTCATAAACTTATCTTTGGTCTCATCCATCACTTGAGCCGTAATGGTCGCCATCCCTCGCTCTTTCGCCACCCGCTCAACTTCTTTGCGAGCCATGGGGCGGATAAAGTCCGGAATGTTCTCAAGCCGCTTCTCAGCATCAGCCGTCCAAGTCATCCCATTACTCGAATCGCTCTTGGAATCGTCCATCACTTGCAGTGTGATCGTCTTATAGCCCTGCTTGCGGGCAAAGGCCTCCACGCTGCTCTGCACCATCGGCTTCACAAATGAGGGGAGACGGTCGAGTTTCTCCTTCGCGTCGGCCGACCAGGCAAACTCTGAGATGACCGGCCCAGCATCGCCGGGCTTTCCGCCAGACGTCAATCCCATTTCAGCCACCATCGCGGAGAAGGGGCAGCCGCCGCCGGACTTCTCTCCAGGCTTGGCTGCCGGTGCAGTCGTCGCTGCAGCGACCGCAGGCTGACCACCTTGAATCTTCTCGTTCAAATAGGCCGCCATCTGACCAGAGCCTGCAGTGGCTTCCTCTTTCAGCGTGCCCCGCGTCATCTCGAACGGCTCGGCCTCAACAGTACGCCCACCCAACTTCACCCCGAGGGAACTCACCATCTGGGTTTCACCAGGGTTCGTCACCATGGAGAACTTGGCATTGCAGGAAGGACAACCGAAGAATACGCCGAGCGTACCTTCCCCAGGCTTTTCAACTTTTTCGAAGTTCATGTAAGTTTCACAGTTGAGACATACGAATTTCATGGTTCCCCTCTTCGATCCGTCATATTACAGTTTATCAGCGAGTACCTTCTTGTAATCAATGAGCGTCCTGATACGCCCGGCTATTTCTTGGTAGCGTTGAATCGTGGGATACGTTTCGTCGAGCAATGGCTCCCCCTTGTCGAAGGTGCGAGCAAGCTTCCGGTCGAAGGGAATCCGTCCGAGCAACGGTAAATCTAGCATCTCACACATCGCCTCGGTGTTGCCTTCGAACAACTCGTTCACTTCACCACAAGAAGGACAGCGATACTCGCTCATATTCTCGACCATACCCATGACCTTGATACCGATGTCGCGGGCATAGGTGACCGACTTCTGCACCACATCCGATGCCACTTCTGATGGCGTCGTGACGACAATCGCTCCTGCCAGGTCAGGAATAAACCCGGCAATGACCGGCGGCTTGTCCGCTGCGGCCCCCGGAGGAAGATCGACCAGCAGATAATCGAGCTCACCCCAGACAACATCCGCCAAAAATTCTCGAATGACATTCATTTCCATCAACCCTAACCAGACCGGGCTGACATCCATCGGCCCCTTCCAACGAACCGGCGATGCATCATCTAAGAAGAAGTCCATCGACGCGACTTTCACCCCGAGCGGCCCGACCGGGGGAATCGCGCCCTCAGGCCTCATAGTCAAGGACTGGCCATGCATGCCCAACATACGAGGCACGCAAGGGCCATTCAGATCCACATCCAAGAGCCCAACCTTCGCTCCCTGCCGCGCAAAGGCTAGTGCCAAATTGACCGTGGTCATGCTCTTGCCCACGCCGCCTTTTCCGCTCATGACCACCAGCTTGTGCTTGATGCCAGCCATGCGAGCATGAACCAGTTTGGTATTTTCCGAGATTTGTGCGAGCACTTTGGCGTCGTCTGAATACTTCAATTTGCCAAGAATGGCCTTCAGATCTTTTTCGACTGCCATAAGAGAAACCCCTTGCTAACTGGGCGAATACACAGTGGATGACCGTAACACAGGGATTTCCGGTGAGTCAAACTCACACATCCAGCCCGCCAGATGGCACAGATTCCAACGCCTAACCCGCATTATTCATGACGGTTCGTCGCGAAATCGCGTAGTCGCCATGCGAGACAGGCGCGCGGAGATAGGGGACTGGCTCCGCCGTATTCGGCGGCGCCTGTCCCGCTCCCAAAACGCGGACAGGCGCCAAAGTAAGAAGGGCGCCAGTCCCCAACAGTATGTTGACCGACCGAACGGCGAGCCCGCCTGCTAACCACATTCTGGGAGCATATGTGGTAGATTGAAATTTTCCCAAAGACGGAAGGTGCTATCTGGTGGTCTGCGCCTATAGAAGGGTTTTAATGGAGGTCTTTTCACTTCTTTTGAGAAAGGGAGAATGCCGATGAGACGATCTACAACGCAACTAGCTGTCACACTGGCCGGATTCCTAGCCTTAGTCGCCACCACCGTGCTGCCTTTGCAACCGGTATTCGGCGAGGGCGGGGCGCGGCGTGACGTTGTGCGTCAAGAAGAGCAGAACCTCAAGGACGCCCTCGATCACGCGAAAGAAGCGGTGGACCATGGCAAACAGGGTCATGCTGAGGCACTCCTGGAACATGCGGAAGCCGCGCTGCAGCATGCCCTGAAGGGAGACAAGGATCATCCGCATGTGGGCAACGGGATCGCACATCTGAAAGAAGCCATTGAGCATGGGAAAGCGGGCCATGCTGACGTAGCCACGAAACACGCAGAAACCGCTGTCATGCACCTGTCTCAGGGAAAGAAAGTAAGATAGCAAGGCAAAGAGGGTAGGTGAAGAAAAGGGAGTCAGCAACTACTCACGAATGCGAACTCGTTCGGGCTCAATGATCCACAACCGCCTTCGGGTAGGTTCATCTTCAAGGACTCGCAACGCGGATCGCAGCAAAGCCAGTGCGTTCTCGACACTTTGCGTGTATGGGCGCAATACCCAGATGCCATGGTGACTTGCTGGAGGGTAAACGCGGATATCGGAGAAATCGAGGTCGAACGTGACGAGAACCCTCTCCTCCGCCTGAGATGCGTCAAACACTCGTGGGTCGGAGGCACCTCCCAGCTGCTCAGCAAGAACGGCATGCACGTCGTGACCCGCTTGCTGAAGCAAGACCTCAGCATCACGAGGAAGGTTCTCGTCAAGTTTGAATCGGGTCGGCATCCTTCGTGCTTAGGCGGGGATGGGAACGATGCGTTCTCTCGCTAAGTCCGCAGCGTAGCCGATCGCCGCAGGAATATGCTCAGGCCGAAGCGAGGGGTATTGGTTAAGAATGCGCTCAGGCGTTTCGCCTGCAGCGAGATTGTCAAGAACCACAGATACCGGTATTCGCGTGCCTCGAAAGCACACGGCACCATGCATGATTTGCGGGTCAGTCGAAATGTAGGATTTCCAGTCCATCGCCGATACCTCCGGACATGGCCATCAATATAGCACTGTGCGTCCCTTCGTGCCTAACTATTAAGTCCTAACAAAGACGTGTCCGACACCATTGCCGCCGAAAGTATGACAGGAAACTGTTCCTGACACCGCTTCACCCCACCGGTATGGGGAGTACGTGTTCCCCGGAGGTAATCGACCCATACCGTCGTATCGACAATAATCATGAAGCCGCCTTGATACAACCTTTCCGCATCGCGTCGAGATCTCCCTCCCACTCAATCTTGCCACGCAAACGGCGAATGCCTTCTTGTCCCTTCACCTTGATCAGCAATCGAAGGCCCTCTTCCACCACCGCTTTCTTGGTCGAAAACCCGGTGGCCTTCATTGCTCGCTGCATCAAGCTATTGTCGATCACGATGTTGGTACGCATAGCTCCTCCGACATGGAATGTGTAAATATTCATAAATGATGCACACGCGAATCAGGAGAAGCAAGCGACGAGAAGGTCGGTCTTGGTAGTGCAGGAAACGCAAGGCGGTCAAATCAGTCCAGCTAACAGAGTAGACTCATCCTGATTAATCATATGCCCATGAAATACCAGGTCAGAAAAGACTCCCGGTACATTTTCCTATTGTGTCAGAACTGATGACGATCTGCGGGACATCACTCCGGCAATTTCTTGCTCCGGGTGGAAAGCCTGCCTGACCGAAGCAGGCGCTCGCTGCGCATGACGTACAGAATGAACACGCGGGTGCCTTCTTGCCGATAGAAGACGCGGCAGGGAGGTTCGACAATCTGTCTGTAGCGCCATCCCTTCAGTTCCGGTGGCTTTGAACCGCTCCTGGGGTGATCGGCCAATTGCCCCACATGCCGAAATATCTTCTGTACAAGGCGCCTTGCCGCTTCGGAATTGTCCAGCGCGACGTAGTCGGCGATGGCGTCCAGGTCGTTAAGCGCCGGTTCCGTCCAGATTACTTCAGCCATCGGGCCATGCGCTGCTTGGCCTGGGCGTGGCTCAGGGTGCGCCCTTCCTCAAGGGCGCGTTCCCCGCGGGCGATGCCTTCCAACAGGCTCATCCGGCGTTGCAAGATCTCATAGGTTTCAACATCCACGAGATAAGCGGTAGGTACCCCATGCTGGGTAATGAGAATGGGCTCCTTGCTCCGTTCCAGATCGGACAGGAGTTCCGTGGCTTGTCGCTTCAGGGTGGTGACAAGTTCCGTTCGCATAAAGTGATACTAAAGTATCACCGTGCGCAATGCAAGCGTTTTGAGGCTGGAGCAACTTGTTCGGCGGCAACCCCGTTATGACATTCAAGTCAGCCTATTGCTGAAAATAACGGGGTCTGACCCCTTAAATTCGCTCAAGCGCCTTGGAAAGACGTAGCGCCATGTCAGGGCTGATACGGCTCGTGCCCGTAAGAATGCGATTCAGGGTCGAAGCAGCCACATCAAGCTTCCCGGCCAGTTCGCGGACGCTCAGATTGTTGGAATCCAGATAGACCTGGATAATGAACTCGCCGGGATGGGGAGGATTGTGCATAGCCATTAGAGTGAGATTAGGGAGTCTGACCCCTTTGTTTTCGCGCCTGGGATCTCCGATCGAGCTTAAGTGCCGCCTAACGACCCCAAGCTCAGCGACCGCGGAGTGCGGCGCGGCACCTGCATGGTAGGTGGAAAGGCGGCGGTGGAAGCAGGTGCCGTGACGTACGGAGCGGTTCGCTGCAGCGCATGGTTAGGCGTTGCGGGTGCTGGAAGTTCATAGAATGCCCGCTTCGAGTTGTTCCAAGTAGATAAATTCGGGAGACTTGACGCCCGCCTCTGCTCGGATTCTGACGAGCTGGGGCGACTCGAAAAAACGCTTGGCATCGTCAATGGATGTCCAGACGGAGAAATGAACAATCCGGCTGGGGTCGTTCTGATACTTGAGAACCTGATAAGACCGCTCGCCAGCCTCCCTCCGAATGTCGGCTGCGCCGTCAAAAATTTTCTTCCACGCGGGGTAGTCCGCGACCTCGTGGATAATGAGGACGTGCTGCATAGGGGGTTGCGGTCATTTCGGCGGCCACTCGCTTCCGGCGAGTTCTTTGAACAGAAAAGGGGTTTGTGTCGAGCCATTCCACGCCATCCCCATGAAATTCGGTACGGCTAATTCTCTCAGGAAAGAGAGGGGCATGGAGGTTGTTCTACAGCCTCACCGCTGGCCCCTGAGCAGCGGCGGCTATCAGGATTCCCTCAATGGCCACCGTCAGCTCAAGCGCTTTGCGAGCCAGCCTTGCTCCGTTCAAAGTGTCAGGCGGCGCGAAGGATCCAGTCTTTCCCGAATCCACATTTTAATGATCGCTTGTCGCGAGACATTGAGTTTGATCGCCTCACGATCAAGCATGTCGACCATCCACGAAGGGAAGTCCACGTTGACCCTTTGAACCACGGTGGCATTCTTCAGGTCCAAAAACCCAGTGATGTCGTCGCCCTTGTCGAACTTCTCATCAAACGCTGTGGCTTCGATTCTCTTATTCGTTCTCTTGGCTCTGGACACAGTTCTCATAGATTCGCTCCAATCGGTGATCCGCCCTGTGGCAACTGATCAATCTAACCGCCTCGCCTCTCCTTGTGAAGACGGCGGCGTAGCACTTGCTGCCGATCTTCGCCAGGATCAGGCAACGGCTCTCGCCAATGACATCCTTGGCCGGGATGATGATATGCGTAACGTCCCATAGGCCTTGAGCCCATTCGAGATCGACCCCGTGGCGCTTTTTGTTGCGCTCGCTCTTTATAGGGTCGAACTCAAAATGCTCCATCTGCTGATAGGATAACTGTTATACCGCAAATAATCCAGCGCGCTTGCAATGGCCCTGATTCCGAAAGTGCCATCGAGAGCGTGTGTTTCGCTGGCCGCCGGTTGAGCGAGGGGTTGGGCCGCATCCCGCGCCGTACTTTCTACCGTGCGGCTCGGATCATTGCTATTATCGATGGCGAACTGCCAGCTTGGATTTAAAGGGGTCGGACCGCTTTACTTCGATTCAGCGTTGAAGCAGCCACGCCGAGCTTCCCGGCCAGTTCGCGACCGCTCAGATTGTTGGGACCCAGATAGACCTGGATAATGAACTCGCCGGGATGGGGGAGGATTGCGCATAGCCATTTTAGTGAGAGTTAGGGGTCTGAGCCCTTTGTTTTGTCCAGCATCGCGCCGTTGCCGCCCCTTTCACTCCCTCGCCACTACGGTGTCGTACAGTCCGTAATGGGTCAGTCCCGGGTGGCTCTCTATGCCCGTGTAGCGGAGCGACGCGTCTTCGTACCGTCGGAACGCGAATACAGCCTGATTCATATGCTCAGTGTTGAACACCTTGAGCCGCACAAGCAGATGGAAATCCTTTACCGTCAGACCGGTCACGGTCAGAAACAAGTCGGGTTCAATCTTGGTAATGACATCTTGCAGTGTGTTCTCCCGGAAGTCGGTCAGATACATGAATGCCGGAATCCGCGTCGCGAACTTGATGAGCTTTTCCTGCACTAGCTTGCGCTTGGACTTGAATTCCTTCTCCTCGTCGGAGAGCTGCTTCTTTTCTTTCGCTGACAAGTCCTTGTCCTTCCCCTTATTTTTGAGTTCTTTCACCTTCTCACTCTTGTTGATGATGGTTTCGATGATGTTGTCACCGAGCGAGCGCCAGCCCTCGATGCGCTCCACTGCGGCCAACGCCTCGGGATTGTCGAGGATACGGCGCAGCGTGTCGTTATCCACGTTCACGAGCAGCGCGCTCTCCCACTTGCGCGCGAGCAACGTGGCCGAAGTTCCCGCCATCGCGATGTCGAGTATGCCTCCCGCATCGATCTGCGTCATGTTCGCGCCGTCGTAGGCCAGCACAGGCAGGAACGACACAAGGTCCTTGACGGCGATCTCGGGATTCGACTCGCCGGGCGAAAGTCTGATCCCGTATTCGGAGAGTTGCCGCAGCGCGCGCGTGGGTGCGAAGTCGAACACAAAACAGACGGGCTTGAGGATTTCCTCCTCGTTCGGGTCGTCGCCGTTGGGGTTCTTGATGGACCACGGCGATTGCACGCGAAACGCCGCCTGAAAATAAGTCTCCGGCGACTTGAGGTTGCGCAGCATCAAGATTGACGACCACTGCGGCACGGTGATGCCGGTGGTGAGCTTGCCACACGAGAGCGTGATGGTCTTGGTGTCGAAGCCGCTGCCGATGGCCTGGCGCACGGGCGGCAGCGCGTCCAATCCGATGCCCGCCGAGGCGCCAGCGGCAACGAGCGCATCGTAGTCGTGCCAGAAAACGTTTTGCTTTTCGGCCAGCAGGTGCGCCATCGCGTGACAGGCCGCGACGTTC
>JAABQN010000209.1 GCA_011391455.1 Nitrospiraceae bacterium | reverse complement strand
GTCTATCTCGTCTATCTGGTTTGTTTGGTTGATCGGACTGGAAATTCATTCAGAAGAACCAGACAGACCAGAAAGACCGGCCAACCAGACAGACGAGCCCAAGCGCGTTGCGCGAGCACAGAAGATCAACAGGCCACCTCCCGCTCTTTACTCTGCGAGCAAGAAGGGCACCTGGCCGCTCCTTTCTCTTCCAAGACCCAACCGGGTCTCATTGGCCTTCCCCAGATTGAAAGGAACACATGCCAAGTCATCGTACGGATCTCAGAAGTATCGCTCGTCGCGCCATGGTCGAACGAGGCCTCTTGCCGGAGTTTTCTCCCGCGGCGATGGCCGAGCTTGCCCGTGTACAAGCTGCCGCCACAGATCAGGGCACGGGCATCCGTGACTTAACGGGGTTACTCTGGTCATCGATCGACAACGACGACTCCCGAGACCTTGACCAACTCACCGTAGCCGAATCCCATGCTGATCGGTCTGTCACAATTCTGGTGGCGATTGCCGACGTGGACGCGCTGGTCACGAAGGAATCTGCCCTGGATATTCATGCCAAGCATAATACGACGTCGGTCTATACGTCCGGCGGCATGTTCCCCATGCTGCCGGAAAAACTGTCGACCGATTTGACGTCTCTCGGCGAAGGGCACGATCGCCTGGCGGTCGTGGTTAAAATGGTGATTGCAGAGGACGGGGCAATCCTCAGCTCGACTCTCTTTCGGGCGCTGGTCCGCAACCATGCGAAGCTTGCGTATAACAGCGTCGCAGCATGGCTCGCAGGGGAGGCGTCTGAGCCTGAGTGGGTCAAGGCCGTCTCCGGCCTCGACGGACAGCTTCGCCTCCAAGACCAGGTTGCGCAGCGGCTCAAGGCTCGACGACACGAAGAGGGAGCGCTGAGTCTTGAAACGATTGAACCACGAGCGGTGTTTGAGGGTGAGGTGCTGACCAATCTCAAGGTCGAGCAGAAGAATCGCGCCAAGGAGCTGATTGAGGACTTTATGATTGCGGCCAATCAGGCTACGGCGTCGTATCTCAAGGGAAAAGGCATGCCCTCCTTTCGCCGCATCCTGCGTTCTCCCGAACGCTGGCAGCGGATTGTTGAGGTGGCTGCACGCTGGGGTGAGCATTTGCCTTCGGAACCGGACGCGAAGGCGCTCGAAGTATTCCTCGTCGCACGCCGAAAGGCGGATCCCCTCAGATTTCCCGATCTCTCTCTGGCCATCGTGAAGCTCATCGGCAGAGGTGAGTATGTATTGGATCAGTCGAAAGATGGCTCTCCTGAACATTTTGGACTTGCCGTGAAGGGGTATACCCATTCCACGGCTCCCAACCGACGATTTCCAGATCTTATCACCCAGCGGCTGATCAAAGCGGCGTTGGCGGGCGAATCAACGCCGTACCGTCCAGAAGAACTGAAGTATCTGGCCGACCACTGTACCGAGAAGGAGAACGACGCGGAAAAAGTCGAGCGCCAGCTCCGCAAGTCTGCCGCCGCCCTGTTGCTTGAATCGCGGATTGGACAGCGTTTCGATGCCATTGTGACGGGCGCGTCGGATAGAGGGACGTGGGTCAGGCTCCTTGAGCCACCGGTGGAAGGGAGACTGGTGACGGGCGAGCGTGGCCTGGATGTTGGAGACAAGGTGCAGGTAGAGCTTATGAGTACGGACGTCGAACGAGGGTACATCGACTTCATTAGAGTCGGATTGTGAGCGAGTTGCGATTCTCTTGTTTGTCTGGTCTCTCTGGTTTCTCTGGTTATCCGGGTAGTTTCGTTCAACCAAATAAACGAGACAAACCAAACAAACCAGATCAACCAGCCGGTGTCTCTAAGCTGGTGCGGCCGAGTGTGCCGTTGCGGTAGTCAGACAAGAGAATCCTCGCCGCTTTGTCTCGGTCTATTCCACCGCCGCTCCTGGTCAGTAGGCAGCCGCGCTTTTTGCCGATGGCGTCGATCACGCCCGTACTCGTTAGCCCTTCCACCGCAAAACCGTAGCGGGCCGTAAGCCTGGCTGGATAGCGCGCAAGCAGGATAACGGCGAGAAATTCTGCGACCGCTTCGTCATCGACCACCTTGTGCCCAATGGCGTTGACTGTGGCGAGCAGGAGGCCCACGTGAGGGTCTTTGATGGTTCCCCACAACAGTCCTGGTGAGTCAGTAATGGCCATGTGGTCGTTCAGTTTGTGACGTTGTTGGACTTTAGTCACAGCCGGCTCGTCGCCCACGCGCGCGACGCGGCGTTTGAGGAGCTGGTTCATCAGGGTCGATTTGCCGACGTTGGGCACTCCCATAATCAGCATGCGTAGCGGTTTCGCGCTGCTGTTGCGATGCGGAGCGAGCGGCTGACAGAGCTGGGGCAGCTTGGCGGCATCGCCCGCATGATGACAAGACAGGGCGACAGCGCTGACGCCCGGTTGTCGATTATACAGGTCGAGCCAAGCCTGAGTGACGGCGGGGTCGGCGAGATCGGCCTTGTTGAGGACTTTCAGACTAGGGCGCTGGCGGGTCAGGCGTAGCTCTTCGATCAGTGGATTGCAGCTGGCGTTCGGTATGCGGGCATCCAGCACCTCGACGACGACATCAATCACCTCCATCGTCTTGGCCGCTTCTTTGCGCGCCGCATTCATGTGACCGGGAAACCACTGTATGGACATGAGGGGAAAGATTTTCCAATAAAGAAGAACTGTACTTTATCAGGATGCTGAAAAGGCCGCCAGGACCACAGAGCGTGGCGCGTGAAGCGCGTGACTCGTGAGAAAGGCGCGATCCGAAGTCCAAAGTTCTGAAAACCTCGAACTTCGGACCTCGAACCCTCGCGTCTCGCCCGTCCCGCCAGTCTCGATCGGCTCAGCCGACTTGGGCCGGTTCGGCGGTGAGTTCTCGCGGTTCCAGTAGGGCTCCGATTTCTTCGGACTCCGTCTCAATCTCAAACCGCTCTCTCCTGATCTCGTTGCCGGTTCTATTTCGATAGACCAGCTCATCCGTGTCGAGATCATATTCGGGAATCTCGGCGCTCTCCCATCGCTGCACGAAGTAGTGGGCATAGAGGGTATAGAGGCCGTGGTCCTTGCGGTTGTGCCGTAGGACATACTCCGGCATGGTCTGGACATCCAGGTCGGCATGGTAATGCTGGAGCCAGAGGTAGTCTCCGAGGATCACCAATTTCATCAACGGGGAATCCGAGTAGAGCTTGAGTTTGACGGCCTTTCCCATGGCCTTCAGCCGCTTGAGGAGCTGGATACTTTGTCGAACTTCTTCCCGGAATGTATTCAACGTGAACTCGGGATGGCCGATCGCCTGTATGCGCGCGCTCGCTTCCTGGCTGTAGGGATTCACCAGCATGATTCTGGCCCCCAGGCATTTGTCGAGGACCGACGACAGACCCCCTACTTGATCCACAAAGGTGCTGTGGCCGCTTGACCCGATGACCGAGATGGTTCGGCCTGTGCCCTGCTCTTCTTTGAGTTGCTTGATGTGCCGTTGTGCTCCCCGCGTGCGGCGCGGGAAGAACGAGACGAGGCCGGCGCCGGCCGCCACGGCAGCAAGAGCCCGATCCCGTATGCTGCGATGGAAGTAGTTGAGGCAGGCGATCAGGAGAATCGCCACCGTCATTTCCACGGCAATGAGCGAGAGCAGGTCATGTTCGACACGAGACCAGAACGACAAAAACTGTTTGGCGCCTGCCGGGAGCAAGAGCGCAATGCCCGCGCTCAGAGCGACGACGATAATGTGGTAGAGACTCCCTGCGGTGTCGCGGAAGAAGGCTCGGACTGTTGACCATATTTCTTGAAACAAGGATACACCTCTTTAAATAATAAAAGACGACCCCACGGCGATGTCGTGGCTAGCAATGCGAGCGATGGACGGGTACGCCTTAGGCGGAGTGCTCGGCAGATGCAGAACGGCTGCGTGCGGACAAAAAAGATCGCGTGAGACTTCGTGTTTCCAGGAGGACTGCAGCCTCCGAGCACGGAAGGTCTTACGCGATCACGTTGCACCCTACCACGAACGTATTAGCCACGCAACTGGTTGCTCCAGTTTGTTTGGTTTGTCTCGTTTATTTGGTTGAACCAA
>JAABQN010000208.1 GCA_011391455.1 Nitrospiraceae bacterium | reverse complement strand
CAACAAAGTCGCAACCGATGGGCTCACGCCGGATCTCACCCTCCTACTCGACCTCCCGGTATCAGTGGGCCTAGCCAGACGGCGAGCTGATCGCGGGGAACAGAATCGGCTGGACCGTGAGACTGAACGTTTTCATCGAAAGGTGCGCCGGGGATTTCTGACGCTCGCAGCGGAAGAGCCTGGACGCATGACCATCGTGAATGCGAATCGGCCTGCGCAAGAATTGCAGGACGAGCTCAGTGCGATCGTGATAGGGTGGATCGCTCGACCGCGTCGCCGGAGTTAACATGCCATTTCACGACTGTATCGGCCATCAACAATCCATCGCTTTCTTACAATCCGCCGTCACCCATGAGCGATTGGCTCACGCCTATCTGCTCCACGGCGAGGAGGCGATCGGGAAACGATTGACGGCCATTCGTTTCGCGCAAGCGCTCAACTGCGAACGGCCCCCGGAAACGAACGGTCTCGACAGTTGCGGCGCTTGCCGGTCCTGCCAACAGATCGAGGCCCGCACACACCCGGATTTTTTTGTGATCGAGCCGGACCAGGAACAAGCCACTCAGCAAATAAAAATTGAGCAGGTCCGCGAGATCGAGCACCAGATCATGTATCGTCCGCTCATCGGCGAACGAAAGATCTGTCTGATCGACAACGCCGACCGCATGACGATCGGCGCGGCCAACGCGCTGTTGAAAACGTTGGAAGAGCCACCAGCGCATAGTCTCTTCCTTGTCATTTCAAGTCGTCCCGCAGCCCTCCCGGCAACCATCCGGTCACGCTGTCAGGCTCTTCGCTTTACGACACCGGCTCGCACCCAGGTAGAAGCGGCACTCATCCTGAAACGTGAAATCCCGCCCTCAGACGCGCGGTTCCTCGCCATCATCAGCGAAGGCCGCCTCGGAGAGGCCCTCACTGCCGATGTGAAAGACACTCGTGCGCGCCAACAGGAACTCGTGGACTTAGTCCGCCCCCAATCCTTGCAATCGATCGGATCCATCCTCTCCTCTGCGGAAACGATTGCGAAGGCCGATCGCGCACAAGACATGCTCGCCTGGCTGGCCCGCTGGATTCGCGACCTCGTCTTGATTCAAGTCGAAGGAGACCGCGACCAGATACTCAACCTTGATGACCTCGCGACGCTCGAAACGTATGCGCAGCAGGCCAATACCGATGCGCTGTTGAACCTGCTCCGTGAGATTGAAATGACCGAGCAACGCGCCACGCGGCACCTCAATCTCCACATGGCGCTGGAAATGATTTTGCTCCGTCTGCGCGACGCAGTAAACGCATCACCCGTCCCACTGCCAGTCTAGCTTTCGCGGTTTACTCCCTGCTATCTTTTGCCGAACCCCATGCGTCACCAGAACAGCTTCTACATCACGACACCGATCTATTACGTGAACGATGTGCCGCACATCGGACATGCCTATACAACCATAGCTGCCGATGTCCTTGCTCGTTACTGGCGCCTGAGCGGGCGAGACGTCTTCTTTCTCACCGGGCTCGATGAACATGGGCAAAAAGTTCAGCAGGCTGCGGCCAAAGCCGGCATCGACCCGCAAGCCCATTGCGACAAGCTGGCGCCGCAGTTCCAGACCCTTTGGAAACGGCTCAACATTTCCAACGATGCTTTCATCAGAACGACGGATGCACCTCACAAATCTATCGTTCAACGATACCTTGAGGAACTTCATTCCAAGCAACTGATTTACAAAGATGATTATACTGGATGGTACTGCACGTTCGATGAGCGGTTTTGGACGGAGAAGGATGTCGTGGACAGCCTCTGCCCTGACTGCAGACGACCCGTCGAACGTATCAGCGAGCACAACTACTTTTTCAAAATGGGCCAATATCAGGATCGCCTGATCGACCATATCCGGGAGCATCCAAACTTCATCCGTCCTGAGTCACGCCGCAATGAAGTCTTGGGATTCTTGACCACCCAGAAGCTCGGCGACCTGTCGATCTCCCGGCCCAAATCAAGACTCTCCTGGGGCATCGAGTTACCATTCGATAAAGACTACGTCACCTACGTCTGGTTCGACGCGCTGGTGAATTATGTCTCCGCATTGGAATATCTCAGGCCGACACCATCACGAGAGCAGTACTGGCCTGCTTCGGTCCATCTAGTCGGAAAAGACATCCTCACCACCCACGCCGTCTACTGGTCCACGATGCTGATGGCCCTCAACCTGCCTCTGCCGGACACGATCTTTGCACATGGCTGGTGGACGGTCGATGGAGAAAAGATGTCGAAGAGCCGCGGTAACGTCGTCGATCCCAACAAGATGGCCGACGAGTTCGGCGCCGACGCCTTCCGGTATTTCTTGTTTCGAGAAGTGCCTTTTGGGCAAGACGGCGACTTTTCACAATCCGCAATGGTCACCAACATCAACAGCGATTTAGCGAATGGAATCGGGAATCTCCTCAGCCGCACCCTCACCATGATCGAGCGGTTCGCCGGCGGCACGATTCCCGCGGCTGGCACACCGGCTCTTCCCGAACTTGAAGCCCTGATCGCCGCAACAGCGACAGGCCTCCCTGAACGAATCGATCAGGGGTATCGCGCGCTCGCCTTTCGGGAAAATCTCCAAGCCATATGGGAACTCATCGGCCTGTGCGACGAATACATCGACAAGGCTGCGCCCTGGCAACTCGCCAAGAATCCTGAGAATCGCCCGCGCCTCAATACTGTCCTGAACACAGCCTCGCGGGCGCTACGCTTGCTCTCGGTCCTCATGTATCCCTATATGCCCCAGACAGCGGCACACCTCACCCGGCAACTCGGCCTCTCGTTCGACTTTTCAAAGCCGGTGCCGCAAGCAGCCTATAATTGGGAAACGCCTCTTGCTGAAACAAAGATCTGCAAGGGCCCAGGTCTCTTCCCCCGTATCGAATCAAAACCACAAGGAGCCAAGACCGTGAGCGACGCAACGACTCCCCCGCAACCGACGACAGCGATACCAACAGCACCCACTGCCGCGCCGCCGACCCCAGCCCCTGCGGCACCAGCGGCGCCGGCCCAGATCACTATCGACGAGTTCATGAAGATTCAGCTGAAGACCGCGAAAGTCATCAGTGCGGAACGCGTCCCCAAGTCGGAGAAGTTGCTCAAGCTGCAAGTCAGTCTTGGAGAGGGGGCGGAGCAGCGACAGATTGTTGCCGGCATCGGCAAGAAATACGAACCGGAGGCGCTGATCGGAAAAACGATCATCATTGTCGCCAACCTCAAGCCCGCGAAGCTCATGGGCATCGAATCGCAAGGCATGGTGCTGGCCGCAGGGGACAGCGAAGTCCGCGGCCTCGCCACTATCCTCGAAGAAGTTGACCCAGGCACCAAGGTGAAATGAGCCTGGCGGTTTCCACCGATCCAGCCGGCGGCAACGTTGGTATCGGACAATCCAACTACCCAATTCTCAGTGAGCGCCTTCGCCTACACCAGAGAAGCGATCCCCGCTGACTTCGTGACTACCCAGGTAGATAGACTGAAGGGGTTCAGGCTGAAGGCCGGAGATCCGAGCATTTCAGCCTTCAGCCTGAACACCTGAGCAGTTACCTGACTTCAAAGAAGTCTCCGGAATGCTTGCCGCCTCGTCGCGCACATGCGACACTATTACCTATGAGCGCTCATGCCTCCTATGAACATCTCCGCAGCCGTCTATACCTCTCGCTTGCACTGAATGCGGTGATTATCGTCGCCGAGTTCATCGGCGGATGGATACTCGACAGCATCGGACTCATGAGCGATGCAGGCCATAACTTCGTCGACCAGGGCGCCCTCTTTCTTGCCCTCTATGCCCATCTCCTTACGGCCAGGCCTGCCACAGAAGCCAAAACATTCGGTTATCACCGGGCCGGCATCATTGCGGCGTTCTTGAATTCGTTCATTCTATTGCTCACGGCCCTCGGCATTGCACTCGTGGGGTTCAAGCGACTACTGCAGCCCGTCCCGGTGGACGGCGGCTGGGTCATGGCGATCGCCGCCCTGAGTTTCGCAGCCAATTTAAGTATCGCCCTCCTGTTGCAGCGCGGAGCCAAGGATGATCTCAATATCCGCAGCGCCTTTTGGCACATGCTGGGTGATGCCTGGGT
>JAABQN010000207.1 GCA_011391455.1 Nitrospiraceae bacterium | reverse complement strand
GCCGAGCCTAGGGCCAGAGGCACCCATGCACCGTCGTCCCCGGCCATACTCAGATAGGAGCCCACCGCAATACCGGCAAAAATCGCCATATGCACCAGATTGTCCATCGCGATATCGAGCCAGGCTCCGAACGGCGATTCGGTGAACGTGAGCCTCGCCACTTCACCATCGCAACAGTCGATGACTGCCGCCAGTTGAAACAACAACGCGGCCACGATGCCGGCGCTGTAGGTCCCGACGCCGAAGCCGGCGGCCGCGGCCAATCCAATCAGCGCCGCCAGAATCGTAATGACATTCGGCGACAAGCCTACGGCGAGAAAGATGCGCGTGAACCAGCGGGAGATCTTCCGATTGAAGAACCGATCGACGAAGCCTTCGAACTCGCCCTTGAGTGAATTGAAGAGCTTTACCTCAGCGGCCCGTACATCGGCGGCATTGCGCACGTCCTGATACCAATGGGACCGATTCGTCTCCATGGACAGCACCCGCACATGCCCGTCCACCGCGGCCCGTTCAAGCCATCGACGAATCGGCATCGTGCCGGTTTCCACGTCGCCCTGCCCGCCGGCAGCGCTCATGAGATTGACCGGAAGCACGACCAGGTCTGCCGCCACCAGCGCTGTGTCGTCCTGTCTCGATGTGATCGAACGGAGCCGTCCAGACTGTACCTTCACGCGTAAACTCTGCCGGCGTGGCTGCCGATCTCGCACGCCAGCGGCCCGAGCCACGATGATCGCCTGGCCCTCCTGTACTTCGTGCCGCAGGCTCTCGATCAAGGAACTCGCGAACACCCCCTGCACACCGGACAAGAGACAGAAACCGCGAACTTCAGCGGCCAGCGATTCCCAGGTCCGGGGATCGTCCAGAGGAAACTCACGAATCGGCATCCAGCGCACGGGAATGGTCAAGCGTGGACCTTTACCCAACGCCTGTTTCAGCTGATCCTCCTCCGGTCCGACCAACACCATGAGCTGTCGAATGCCGGCTCGCTGCAGCGTCAACACCGTCCGCTGAAACAGGCCGATTCCCACCACGCTGGTAAGCGGACCCACCTCATCGGCATACAGTCCGGTCGCCTCGCCGAACAGACTCACTGACGGCAAGAGAATCGCCGTACTCAATCCCTGAAGGCCCGTCTGTCTCTGAACTATGCTCTCACTCATAATGGCTGATCATCCCGACGCCCTAAGAACCAGTATCCCGTTTACCCCGTTACCGCACTACCCCCGCTTCTACAGTTTCGGCAACACATCCCGTTCCGCTTTCGTCACATCTTCCACAAAATCGATTTCGGTCCAGGGAAGTCCACCGATCTTCTCATGCCCCACTTTGACATCGCGGAAAAATCCCACGAGTGCATCTTCATATTCCATCTGCCAGGCTTCGCGATCCGCATGGGTCTTGAGCGATGCCACGACATGCGATGCATCGGCTTGCCGGACCTTGAGGAATCCCACGCCTTCTCCGGCATAGTCGTAGTGCAGGGGCATTGTTTTCGTCAGCGCAATCACGCGCCCGCCTTCGACCACAACCATGCACTCTTCCCCAGTCTGTTTGACAGTATCATCCATAAGCAGCGCGTTCTCATCGGGGGATTGTACCAGGCGACGCAAGATCTCTTGATGGAAGAGCACGTCTGCATCCATGACGATCGCGTCGTCATCCAACGCGGTACGCGCGATCCAGAGCGAGGAAATGCTGCCGCGGTGAAACTGCTCATTCACAAGGAAATTCACGCGAACACCACAAGAATTCGCGGCCACAGCCGCGCGAATCATCTCTTGTTTGTAACCCACCACTATATCGGCACAATGAATGCCGACGCTTCGAAGCGATGTGAGGTAGCGATGCAAGAGGGTCTGCCCGCCGATCTCGATGAGACACTTCGGACGATGTTGCGTGATCTGCCACAGGCGCTTCCCGACTCCGGCTGCGAGGATGACGGCTTTCATGCTGTGCCACAGATCCGTTCGAATGCGTCGAGAAATCCAACCAACTGCGCCTCCGTGAGCGCGCCCATGTTCGCGACGCGGAAAATTTGGCTCTGGAGTTGGCCTTGGCCTGCATAGATCACGTAGCCCTCTTTCTTGAGTTGATCATGCAGCGACTGATAGGTCACGCCTTCGGGAAGATGATAGGCGGTGATTGTGTTGGATAGTTTGTCCGGGGTCAAGAGCGGCTTCACGCCGAGTTTCGTCATACGGTCTCGAATCAAGGTCGCGACCTTCTTATACCGCTGGATCCGCTTGGCAACCCCTTCCTCCATGAGTTCATTCAACGCTTCGTCGAATGCGTAATAGACCTGCACCGCCGGCGTGAACGGAATCGTCCCAAGGCCCTGGTCATCCACATATTGAGTGATGTGAAGATAGATCGACCGTCTGGGATAGCCGCGCATCCGCTCCAGAAATCCCTTGCGGACGAGCACGAAGGACACACCGGGGAATCCCTGAATGCACTTTCCCGCTGTACCTGCCACCATATAGATATGAGACCCAGCGATATCCAGCGGCTCGCCTGCCAAGGCGCTGACCGCGTCGAGAATGAACACCCGGTTCTGGCTGTCCACGACAGCCGCGATCTCCTTGACTGGATTGATGAGCCCGGTGGTCGTTTCGTGATGGACCATGGCGACCGCATGCGCTTCCGGATGTTGCCGCAGCGCAAGCCGCAACCGTTCAGGATCCGGTCTTGTCGTCCAATCGTATTTGAGCTCGGACACTCCCAGACGATAGAGGCCGACCATCTGGGAAATACGTTCGCCATATACGCCGTTATTGAGCACCAGCATCCGTTTGCCGGGTGGGAGCGACGACATCACGGCGGACTCGACTGCCGCAGTACCAGATCCGGTCAACACCACGGCGGCATAATCCGATTCCGCTCCCGGCACAAAGAGCTTCAGCAACTTCGCCTGAATCCCGTGCAGGAGTTCGGTAAATTCAGACTCCCGATGGCAGACATCAGGACGCACCAGCGCTTGCCGCACCCGCTCCGACACATTCACCGGTCCTGGATTCAATAAGATCATTTCGTCTTTCTTCCCCTCACCACAGATAAGTGGTCGAGATCGCTCCAACTGCGCGCGTCCAACGAGGGCTTTCTCAAGCCGCGCGTTGCGCGAGCAAGGGAGCGGCTCGATCGCTTATCGTATCGCCTGCATGAACCGTTTCGTAATATCCGGCGGATCGAGCATCACGCGCCCGGCATCTTCCACCATCTCGTTGACTTTCACCAGCAACATGCTCGGCCCGTCTTTCTTCAGCATGTCTTTGAACTCGTAGACGAGGTCTTCACGTTCCCGTACTCGTTCGACATTTACATACCCGGCCGCTTTCGCCACCTTCTCAAGTGGGACCACATTGGAAATCGTCGGCTGATTGCCGGTCGTGCCGTAGACTTCGTTGTCGAACACCACATGAATGAAGTTCTTCGGCTTCAGTGCTCCCACTGTCGCAAGCGTTCCCATGCCCATGAGAACGTTCCCGTCGCCGTCGAACACGATCACTTGTTTATTCGGCTTCGACAACGCCACGCCCAACGCAATCGCCGCCGCCGACCCCATCGAACCGATCATATAGAAATGAGTCGGCCTATCGGCGATCTTTTGCGCCTCACGAGACGGAAATCCATTACAAACGATGACGGGCTGGTCGGTAAGCAATTCCAACAATGCAGCCATCGCCATGGCCCGGCTCTGCATGGTCCCCTGCTCCGGCCTCATGGGTTGTCCTCACGCTTCACGTCCGTCACGGATGCAATCCCTTCACGACGCCCTTTGTGATATTCAACGCCACAGGAATCCGTTTTTTCATAAACGTCTCGGCTACCCACTTCAGATCGTCGATGGCCGTCTTTTCCGTCAGCGTGCGATGAGGAATCTTCATCGTATCGAGAAACTGCGGCATGACTTCGCCCATCACCAGATGCTCCGGCGCATCTTTGCCGCCTTGGCCACGCCAGGACACGATCAGGATGCAGGGTTGCTGATAGATATAGTTGAGGGAAATGAGCGTATTCAGTGATGTCCCCAGCCCGGAGTTCTGCATCAACACGGCGGGAATCTTGCCGGCCATATAGGCCCCAGCTGCCATGGCGACGGCTTCGTCTT
>JAABQN010000206.1 GCA_011391455.1 Nitrospiraceae bacterium | reverse complement strand
TGAGGATCTGAACGATGCGAGAACGATGCTGGCGGGCTTTTTCAGCATCCTGCTAAAGCGCTCCCTCGGGGATTTGATCCAGCTTGTAGAAATCGATCGGGTCCAGCCGGCGCTGAGTCGCTAGAGTCGGCTCGTTGCCCTTGGTAAAGAGTTCGACGGTACTCGCTTGTCCCTCTTCGCCCTCAAGCAATCCCGTCGCCGGATCGACCTTGACGAACGTGACGCCTTCCGGAATGGTAAAGGCCACGACCGGAAGCGGCTTGAGCGCGACCTGCATGAAATTGATCCAAATAGGCAGCGCGGCATGCGCCCCCGATTCCGTCTCGCCGAGAGAACGTCGATCGTCGAATCCGACGTAGACACCAGTGACCAAGTTCGGCGCACCGCCGATAAACCATGCATTGATAAACTCATCCGTGGTTCCCGTTTTCCCCGCAATCGGCCGCCCGATCACTTTGGCCGCCAGACCGGTCCCCTTTCGGATCACGTCTTCCATTATGTTCGTAATCAAGTACGCCGTTTCTTTGGAGATCACCGGCAGTGCGTGCGGTTCCGCCTGTTCAAGCACCTTGCCTGAGTTGTCCTTTACGGAGAGGATCGCGTACGGTTCCGCACGGCTCCCCTGGTTGAGTAACACCGCATAGGCGGAGGTCAGTTCCAACAGCCCGACAGAGGATGAGCCGAGCCCCAACGACAGATCTGCCGCCAGCGGGCTGGTGATCCCGACCGTTTTCGCAAACTCGATGACATTCTTTACGCCGACTTTATCCAGCAACCGGATCGTCGCCAGATTGTGCGAGTGGGCCAGGGCATCCCGTAAACTCACCATGCCATGGATTTTTCTTCCATAGTTCTCCGGCTTCCAGGTTTTTTCATCCTGTTCCTGTTCGTAGACCACTGGCGCATCAAGAATCACCGATGCGGGGCTCATCCCCTGACTCACAGCCGTCGCGTAGATGATCGGCTTGAAGGCGGACCCGGGCTGACGGTGCGCCTGCACGGCCCGATTGTACTCGCTGCGAGCGAAATCGTAGCCTCCGACCATGGCCCGAATGGCGCCTTTATCCGGCTCCAGCGTAATCAATCCTCCCTCGACCAGGGGAGTCTGCTCCAGTTGTACCTGGACGAAATCACGATCCAGCTTCTTCACCATCACCTCGATGACATCGCCGGGTTTCAGCACTTGCTTCAGATTCTGATTGATGACGAAATCTTTCGCCGTATCGAACCCGGTCAAACGGCGCTTTGCCCATGCCATATCGTCGAAGGCAAGCTTGGCTACCGTCGTACCGATCTGCACGAGATAATGGTCCTTCGCCACTTTGGTGATGACCCCCTCTCGATAGTCCCCTGCCTTCAAGGCCTGATCGGTCACCGCTGCAACAACGGGCGGGGTCGGCGCAGTCGCATCGACCGTTCGGAGCGGGCCACGCCAGCCTTGGCGCTTATCCAATTCGCGCAGGCCTGTCGCAAAAGCCGCTTCCGCAGCTTTCTGCATCTCCATATTCAATGTCGTAAATACTTTAAGCCCACCCTTGTACACCATCGCTTCGCCATACTTCGCAACCAGCAACTGCCGGATATATTCCACAAAGTAGGGCGCAGCCTGTTCAACGCCAGGACGGCGGAAACTGAGTATCTCCGCCACAGCCTGTTCGCGTTCTGCCGGGGTGAGGAACCTCGCCTCTTCCATGCGGGCCAGCACATGCTCCTGACGCTTTTTTGCGCGATCGTAGGCCTTGAAGGGCGAATAATGATTCGGCGATTTCGGGAGGCCGGCCAGAAAGGCCGATTCTCCGATCGTCAGGGCGGAGAGGTCTTTCCCAAAATATGTCTGAGCTGCCGAAGCGACGCCGTAGGCTCCTTGTCCGAAGTAAATCTGGTTCAAATAGAGTTCGAGAATCTGCTCTTTCGTCAGAACCAGTTCCATCTTGTAGGCAAGAATCAACTCGCGAACTTTGCGGTCGAAGGTGCGTTCGGACGAAAGGAACAGGGAGCGTGCCAACTGCTGGGTAATCGTGCTGGCCCCTTCGACCTTGCCCCCTCGGCGCACATTCGTCCAAGCTGCGCGGAGCATGCCGATGTAGTCGAGGCCGGGATGTTCGAAGAACCGGACATCCTCGACTGCGATAACTGCACGCCGCAGCTGTTCCGGAATGTCCGCCACCGGGGTGAGGATACGCCGCTCGATAAAAAATTGACCGATGAGCTGCTGGTCGCTCGAATAGACCTGCGTCACCAGACTTGGCTGATAGGTTCCCAACTGATCCAATGCAGGAAGGTCTTTTGAGAAATGCCACAGCGCCCCACCTGCTGCCAGTCCCGCCAACAAGATTATCGCCCCCAAGCTTAAGGGCACAATCTGCCACCAACGCCAAGAGCGACGCGGCGGTGGCGAGCGAAACGGATCATGGAAGTATGTTGGCCGATCCATCATAGTTACGCGGGGTTACCCTTGAATGAGGCTTGACGTCCTGAGAAGAATACCACGGTCACCATACCGTGGAGACCCTCAAAACTCAAGGTTCATGCCGGTATCGCTTGTGCCGGACATCATGCTTCGGGTATACTCGCTACCCGACGCCTGGATGCCTGGGCGTCTTTTTTTTGGAGCATGCAGCAATATCATGGATCAGACAGCCACAACAGAATCTCCCGTCGCAGCCGATATCGCTCCTAAGGGGCGTCGTAGCGACATTCGAAATATCGCGATCATCGCCCACGTCGACCATGGCAAAACGACGTTAGTCGACGCCGTGCTCCGACAGACCCATGTCCATCGCAAGATTGACGATATGGGCGAACGGATCATGGACTCGATGGACCAGGAACGTGAGCGCGGGATCACCATTCGAGCCAAGAACGCCAGCGTGACCTACAAAGGCGTGAAGATCAACATCGTCGATACCCCGGGCCACGCAGACTTCGGCGGCGAAGTCGAACGGACCCTGCGCATGGTGGACGGTGTCCTCATCCTGATCGACGCGAAAGAAGGCCCCATGCCGCAAACGACCTTCGTGCTGCGGAAGGCGTTAGCGCTCGGCCACAAGGCCATCGTCGTCATCAACAAGATCGACCGGCCGGATGCAGTGATCGATGACGTGGTGAATCGGACCTTCGACTTGTTTGTCCATCTCGGCGCCACAGACGAGCAGCTCGATTTCCCGATCGTCTATACGGCGGCGATCAAGGGCACCGCAACACTCGACATCAATAAGCCCGGTACGGACATTCAGCCGCTCCTCGACACCGTCCTGGAAAAGATCCCGGCACCGGCCATCGATGCCAATGCGCCGCTCCAGATCCTGGTCCTCTCTCTGATCCAAGACCTCTACAAAGGCAAGATGGGCGTGGGGAAGATTCAGTCCGGTTCGATCGCCCGCAGACAGAATGTGGTCGTACTCGGAAAGGATGGCGCCAAGTTCCCTGGAAAAGTGTCAGATCTCGCAGTCTATTCAGGGCTTGAGCGGACGGATATCGAACGCGCGGAGGCAGGAGAAATCGTTGCGGTGGCAGGCCTCGACGAAGTGAGCATCGGCGATACGATCGCTGATGCAGAGCATCCGGTCGCACTGACCCGTGTCACGGTCGACGAGCCAACCGTCCAAATGACCTTCTCCGTGAACAATAGCCCCTTCGCCGGACGAGAAGGCAAGTACTTGACCTCGCGGCATTTGCGCGATCGACTCTTCAAAGAACTCGAGACCAACGTGTCGTTACGCGCGCAAGAGACGGATAGCGCGGATAAGTTCCTCGTGGCAGGCCGAGGCGAACTGCATCTCGGCGTCTTGATCGAACAAATGCGCCGGGAAGGATACGAGCTGCAAGTCTCGCAACCGGAAGTCATTGTCCACCGGGATGGGGAGAAGGTCCTCGAACCCTATGAAGAGCTGACCATCCAGGTGCCGGAAACCTATCAAGGTGCCGTGATTGAAGAGCTCGGCAAGCGCCGCGGCGAGCTGCGGCACATGCGGCTCATCCATTCCGATGCCGGACCGAGTGAAATGCATCTGGAGTACCATATCCCCACCCGGGGCATCATGGGACTCAAAAACCTCTTGGTGGCTAAAACGCGTGGCACCATCATCATGCACCATGTCTTCGTCGCGTACGAACCGGTGGAGCAGCG
>JAABQN010000205.1 GCA_011391455.1 Nitrospiraceae bacterium | reverse complement strand
ATCTTTTCGAAGCATTTGCATCGCCCCGGCCAACGCGCCAAGCGGGTTGCGGATCTCATGGGCCATCCCGGCAGACATTTCACCCAAATTCGCCAGCCAATCCTTGCGCCGCATCTCCTCTTCAAGATCCCGAATTTGCGTGAGATCTTTGAACACACCCACCAAGCCTGTCTGCATCCCCTGTTCGTGCAATGGGGAAAGGGTCATACCGAGAATCAGGCGATTCCCGTCAGCCCGCTTACATTCCACCTCAAATCGCTTCGTCGTCGACACGGCGCCACCGAGTGGCTCGTCTGATTCCTGGTTAGGGTGCCAGTTGAAGACTTCGCGCCAGGGACGCCCGGCCACATGAGCGATCTCATACCCGGTCGCTTCCTGCGCCGCTGGATTGAACGAGGTGATGCACCCCAAGGCATCTGCTGTAAACACGCCGCTGCTGATGCTGTGAACGATATTCTCATGAAAGACTCGGAGTCGAGTCAGCCCCTGCTCCTTCTCACGCAACGATTGATCGGCCTGCTGAAGCTGCCCTGCTAAGGTCCCGCCCAATATCCCGACGACAAGAATAGCGAGGGCATAGATGCCGAACGACTGAAACGTTTCAGGCACGGTCAGTCGACTCGGCGGCATCCACCCCCACCCCTCCACAAGTCCATATAGTTGAACGTTCGTTATAAGCCCAAACAAGATAATGCAGAAACAGGCGGTAAAAAGCCCCACTCGCCGACGGGGCACGAGGCTGGCCACCGCCACCGTCAGGATATACAGCACCGCGAAGGGACTCTCGATCCCCCCGGTCCGAATAACCAGCACTGTTTCAAGAAGAAAATCGATCCCTACCTGAGCCCAAAAAAGTATCGCGAGCGCTGCCTGAGAAGCAAGCGTACGAAGCAGAATGACGGAAGGAATCGTCAGGATGTAGGTGACAATGATCAGGGTATAGAAGGTCTCGACCCACCCGCCCTTCCCGATTTGAAACGCGAGCGACAGCCCCAGCATCAGGGTCACGAAGGCCATCCGAAGCCCCATGATCCAATAGAGTCGTGTGCGCAAATTATTCATGAGTAGAAGACCGCCGGGCGAGAAGAAGATCAGCGGGGCAGGACAAGAGATATGCCTCGTTCATTCTCCTCGGATTTGGAGCCAGGAACTGTGTCGATACATATCTGACTAGGCACCGGGTGGTTTGGCCAGAAAATAGCTTAGAGTCTGTTACGGAGTTGGGCCTAATGCCTAACTCCGTGACAGGAATCGACTGCACGCCCCTTTTCTAACCGATTGCCTCAGACATTTTGAAGATTGGGAGGTACATCGCAACCACAATAAACCCAATCACAATTCCCAGGAACACCATCATGATGGGTTCCAACAACGACGTGAGTGAGGCAACGGCCTGATCGACCTCGTCTTCATAAAAGTCTGCAATCTTTCCCAGCATCGCGTCCAGCGCGCCAGTTGACTCACCGACGGCAATCATATGCGTCACCATCTTGGGAAAGACCCCGCTTGCTGCCAAGGGATCGGCGATGGTCTTTCCGCCACTGATACTGATGCGAGCATTGATCAATGTCTCTTCAATCACCTTGTTGCCCGCGGTCTTTGCGCAGATGGTCATTCCGTCCAGAAGCGGCACTCCGCTCGCGAGCAGGGTTCCAAGAGTACGCGTAAACTTCGCTACCGAAGCCTTCCTGATCAGGTCCCCAAACACCGGCGCCTTGAGCAGGAGCTTGTCGATAGCCATTCGTCCCTTGGCGGTCGCATAGTATTTCTTGATGCCAAAGACGGTCGCTCCAAAGCCTATTAACATCACCCACCAATACGACGTAAACATATTACTGATATCAATGACCAACTGTGTAGGACCAGGCAGCCCCATTTTCCCGCCTGACAATTCACTGAACATTTTCGCGAAGATCGGAATGACCCAAATCATTAAGACCGCGATCACAACTACCGCAACACCGAGGATCGCAGCGGGGTAGATCATGGCAGACTTGATCTGCCCTTTGAGTTTCATCGCTTTCTCGATGTATTTTGCGAGGCGTGTCAAGATCGTATCGAGCAAGCCTCCCACTTCACCCGCATGCACCAAATTGACGTAAAGATCGTCGAAGACTTTGGGATGGCGCCGCAAGGCGTCCGAAAAGGTCGAACCTGCCTCCACCTGAGTCTTCACTTCCCCGATGGTCTCCCGTAGCACCTTATTTTCGGACTGGGTCGAGAGAATTTCGAGACATTGCACCAAGGGCAGACCCGCATTGATCATCGTGCCAAATTGCCGCGTAAATACGACCAGATCTTTATCAGTAAGACCGGACCCAAAACTAAGATTGACATTGAGTCCGCCAAGGCCGCTCTTTTCTGCGAGGCTCGTGACGACGACGCTTTGCTTGCGGAGTTGATCCACCGCCTCATCTCGGGTTTTCGCGCTTAGCTCGCCCTTCTTGACGGCGCCCGATCTGGTTCGTCCGACATACGCAAAGGTAGCCATAGGCAACACTCACCCTTCAATGTGGCCATCGTCCTGGCCGGTTGTAGACTTCAGCAAATACCTACCAGGCGAGTCTACTGGCCACCCCAAAACCTGTCAAACAAATGCACAATCTCTGCGCAGTCTACAGGCACGCGGCTCTAGCAACACAGAGCCTTAGCCGCTGATCATGTTCGTGTGCCGAACGCCCCGGTAGAGATAGTGCAACCCGGACAACAGCGTGAAGGAGACCATGCCGATCAAGAGAGGCAGCACGACGGTGAGATCGATCTGGCGGGAACTCAGAAATATGACTATCACGACATAGAATAGCTGGAGAAACGTGGTGCCCTTGCCCAGGAACGTCGGGGTAATGTCCACGCGAGAATCTGTGAAATGCGCGACCGCCGTTCCCAGCATCAGGATCAAGTCTCGGCTGACCACGAGGATTGTGACCCACAAGGGAATCACATGAATCATCGAAAGCGTGATGAATCCGGAAGTGAGAAGCAACTTATCTGCCAAAGGGTCCAGCACGGCCCCAAGCCTGGTATGCTGATTCTTTATTCGGGCAATCGCCCCATCGAGTGCATCAGTGAGTCCCGCTAGGAGAAGCACGATGAGCGCTTGATTAAATCTGCCATAGAGCAGTAACCCGATGTAGCAGGGAATCAGGAGAATCCGGAGGATGGTCAAGCTGTTGGGGATATTCATATCGTTCAAACACAGCGGCTTACCGCAGCGGGAGAAAATGATAGGAGGCCGCTGCACGGTTGTCAACGGCTTGCAGTCGGCATGGTGCCACCCTATAATCAAAATCTCAAGCTATACCATTTGAGTGTCAGGGGGGGGGTGCAATGAGTTCTCTTCCGCTGCTTTTCAAAAAAGAAGGACTGGTTGAAAAGCATCAGGTTGAAGGAGTAGACCCGAGCGATCGGTATTTCAATCGTACAGTCCTCATCAATCGAACCGCCTCAGGCTACGCCGCCAAGGTCATGTATGAAGCCCTGGTTGTGGAAGGGCACTCGCATCCGACGATAGCCGCTTCAGTACAAGAGCTCATCGCAGCGATGCAGGGATTCGGCTTCAGCAAAATGAGAACCCGCGCCAATTTCAAAGGCACGAAGTATCTCGCTGAAAAAGAAACCTGGATCGATTACCAGGATCCAGCATAGCCGGCTGTCAGGCGGACACACACTCCCGATATACCAGATCGTGAATACGGGGGCGGAAGGCCTTTATCTTTTCGTTCCTTCGGCTGGGATGTACCCGATTCGATAACAGCACCACCTCCAATTCACACAACGGATCAATCCACAGCGACGTCCCGGTGTAGCCGAGATGCCCGAATGACCGATCGGAAAAACTGGATCCCGATGATGATGACGCCGACGGAGTGTCCCATCCCAATGCCCAACTCGATCGAGCGGCAGATTCCTGGCGGGTCGTAAACTGCCTGATAAGTTCCCCCTCCAAAATCGACTCTCTTCCATAATAGCCGCGGAGCCAGGCCCCGGAGACAGCCAGTACCGATTCGGCAGTCCCGAATAACCCTGCATGGCCCGCGACACCACCCATCGCTGCGGCATTTTCGTCGTGCACCTCTCCACGTAAGAGTCGATTGCGCCACTCATCCTGTTCGCTCGGGGCAATGCGCGATACATC
>JAABQN010000204.1 GCA_011391455.1 Nitrospiraceae bacterium | reverse complement strand
CCAGCAGGACCGCCACGATGACCGGCGAAACGACCAGTAACAGGATATTGTAGAAGAGACGCCACATTACTTTGCGCGATAGGCGAGAGACATGAACGGTGAAACAGCGAACCTGATCCCCTTACCCCTTACCCCTTACCCCCTCACGTTTCACGGCCCCCTCCGCTTGATCCGTCAGTCGATTGAGGACCGTCTCAAGCTCCAGGCATGCCGCCGCCAACGCCTGTTCATCGGAATCCCGCGAAACCCAGATGGGGGAGCCCCACAGATAGAGACCTCGGGACCATGGGTACGGGACCATGAACCGATCCCAGCTCGCAAAGAGTTTTTTTTTGAGCAGCTAAAGGCCAGCGGCACAATCGGAAGCCCGGTCGCTTTCGCCAGCTGCACCACCCCGAGTTTTGCAACCTGACGAGGCCCCTTGGGTCCATCGGGAGTCACCACAAGATCGGCGCCGGACCGTCCAAGACGGATCAGCTCTCGTAAGGCAAGCGCCCCACCCCTGGTGCTCGATCCTCGAACCGCCCGATGGCCGAATCGAGAGATGATGCGCGCGATGATCTCGCCATCCTGATGCCGACTGATCAACACGTTGGCCCCTGGCCCACGATAGCCAGTTGGAATCATCAGTTGCTGCGCATGCCAAAACGCGAGAATGATATGCCGTCCCTGACGATACAGCGCATCCACCTGCTCGTGCCCCTGTGAATCCATCCGCATCGATCGCCCTAGCCCTCGAATCACCGCAGCCCCGATCGGAGGAAGCACGGAGAGTTTCAGCCAATTCTCGATTTCCTTCTTCACGCATTCTCCAGTTCATCACTCATCACCAGTGAAGCACTCTGCGCTCCCACGCGGGGCATCTCCAATAAGAATGCGGAACTCTCCGTAGCCCTTAGCCCTCCTTCGCTAAAGCTTCGAAGGGCTCTCCCCGTCATTCATCCCCGCTCTTCCGAGCGGGGTATTCTGGCGAAGGAGAGTCATCTTATGCATCCGGCACATCCTGGAACTGCATGGCGTGGAGCCGCTGGTATTGTCCGCCGCGGCGAAGCAGCTCGTCGTGCGTCCCCACTTCGACGATCGACCCTCGGGCCAACACCATGATTCGATCGGCCTGTTGAATCGTAGACAACCGATGGGCGATCACAACGGTCGTTCGATTTTTCATCAAGTTGGCGAGGGCCAGCTGAACAACCCGCTCGGACTCGGTATCCAACGCCGATGTCGCTTCATCGAGGATGAGCAGAGGGGGATCGCGTAGAATAGCGCGGGCAATGGCCAAGCGTTGCCGTTCCCCGCCGGAAAGTTTGATCCCTTTCTCGCCCACGATTGTCTGATACCCCTGTGGAAAGCGTTCGACAAAATCATGGGCATAGGCCAGCCGCGCCGCCCGGATAATATCGTCGTCGGTCGCGTCCTCCCGTCCAAAGGCAATGTTGTTGCGAATACTGTCATCGAACAAGACGACGTCTTGCGACACCATGCCGATCTGCGACCGGAGGGAGCGGAGGGTATATGACTGAATATCGACTCCGTCGATGAGAATTCGACCGGTTGTCGGTTCATAAAAACGCGGGATCAGATTGACCAGCGTCGTCTTTCCGCTGCCGCTGCTGCCGACAAGGGCCACCATTTCTCCGGCGCGAATCGTCAGATTGATATCGTTGAGAGCCGGCACGGCCTGGCTCTCATAATAAAACGTCACATCGTCGAACGTCACAGACTGCGCAACCCGCGGCAACTCCAATTGGCCCTTCTCCGCATCCTGCTCGGTCTTGAGATCCAAAACGTCGAAGACCCGTTCCGCTGCAGCCAGCGCCTGTTGAACCTGATTGTTAGAGTTGGCCAGCTTGCGAATCGGCGTATAGGCCATGAACATTGCAGCCAGAAATGAGAAAAACGCGCCCGGCGTCATCGAGCCGTTGATCACGAGGAACCCGCCATACCAAATAATCGCCGCGACCCCCACGACACCGATCACTTCCATATGCGACGACCCGAGGGAGAAGACTTGAGCCGCCTTCATCGTTGTACGGAGGAAAGAACGGTTGCTCTGTTGAAACCGCGCGGCCTCCGATTCTTCACGTCCATAGGCTTTCACCGTGCGAATGCACGATAGCGTTTCCTGAAGTGTAGAGGCCATATCCCCCATCCGCTCCTGGCCGCTGACCGCCAACGCCCGCAACCGCTTCCCCATCCGCAGCGTCGTGAGCACAGCCAAGGGAATGACGATCACCGACAGGGCAGCCAGCCGCCATTCCTGATAGAAGATCACGCCCATCATGGCCAGAAACGTGAGCCCCTGCAACACAACATCTTTCAGCACCCCCGACACCGCGTTGGCCATCAACGTGACATCGTTCACCACGCGGGACACCAACCGCCCCGACGTATTCACATCGTGGTAGGGAACGGGCAGACGAATGAGTTTCCCGAACAGCTCCTGTCGAACGTCGGTGATCACCTGATTCCCGACATAGCTCATGAGATAGTTTTGCCCGTAGCTAAAGACGCTCTTGAGGACCGACACGGCAAAGAGCGCGAGCGGGAGCACCAGCAAGAGGCTTTCATTCTTGTTGATGAAGATCTCGTCGAGAACCGGCTTGACGAGCCAGGCATAGCCGGCGGAAGAAGCCGCCACCAACCCCGAGCACACGAAAGCCGAACCCAAGCGAACCCGATAGGGCTTCACATAACGGAGCAATCGTACGATGCGATCTAGAGTCGACATTCAGACAATGCCACCTGCGCAGCTCTGTGAGATGCGCCTGGCTCTCCCAATGATTGCCGAACCTGCCTCAGCCCTTCTTTCATGTCATTATACGCCGACGGATCGCGCAAGAGACGCAGGACTTCCTGACACAACCGCTCGGCCGTCGCCTCATCCTGAATCAATTCCGGCACGATTGATCGGCCAGCCACCAAATTCACGAGCCCGATCCATTTGACATTGATCAGCCAACGCGCCAGCCGATACGTCACCGGTGTCGTCTTATACAGCAACACCATGGGAGTCCCCACCACCGCCGCCTGCAATGTCGCGGTTCCCGATGCAATGAACAATGCATCGGACAGGGCCATCACCTCACTGGATTGGTCGTGCGCCACGCGGACCGGCACAGGACTGTGCTGCAACAGGGCCTGGATCAGATTATCGTCAATTGAGGAGGCCTGCGCCAGGATAAACTGCGTTCCCGGTTCAGCCGCAACCAGTTGAGCCGCCGCGCTGAGGAGCACCGGCAAGAGCATTTCGACTTCGCTCTTTCGGCTTCCTGGCAACAATCCGACAACACGGACGGACTCGCTCAAGCCGAACTCCGCGCGAAGTTTCCCACGATCGTAATGCGGCGCTACCGAATCGAGCAACGGGTGGCCAACGAACGTGCACCGCACTCCCGCCCGTCGATAGAGCTCCTGCTCGAATGGGAGAATGACGACGACATGATCGACTCGTTGCTGAATCCACTTCATCCGCCCAGGCCGCCATGCCCACACTTGTGGAGCAATGTAATAGAGCACACGGAGGCCGGCGGCTTTGGCCACCCGGGCGAAATGAAAGTTCAGCCCGGGATTATCGATCAGCACGACAAGATCCCAAGCCTCTGCCTTCAGTACCCGCCTGATGGCACGCACACGCTGCACGATGGCTCGGAGTGCAGAGAGCCCAAACAATCCCATCAGGTCCAGCTGCGGAACCCCCGGCACTAGGGTGACGCCTGCGGCGCGCATCGTAGCCCCGCCAATGCCGACCAGCTGAGCCTTCGGGTCGAGCGCCATGATCGCCTTAGCCAAATGAGCCCCGTGCAGATCACCCGAGGCTTCTCCTGTCACTATTAAAATTCGCATGGCTTCGGGGAAGGAATATGGGGGTAAAGGGATAACGGGGTACAGGGGCGGGGCAAGGAGACGGGGTATAGGGGTAACGGGGCGTCCTTATAGAGAAACAAGAGTCTACTCATTTTTTGTCTCGCGTCTCCGCTACCCCCGTATCTCGCTACCCCATATCTCTTTACCCCTCTACCCATTTTTATCCCGCTACCCCGACTACCCCTTTATCCCTTTTTACCCCCACTATCCCCTTACCCTTTTTATCCCTTTTCTACCCCGCTACCCCCATATCCCGTTTACCCCTTTTTT
>JAABQN010000203.1 GCA_011391455.1 Nitrospiraceae bacterium | reverse complement strand
CGAGTTTGGCCCCATTCAATTTTCGGAGACCAGGGTAGGTTCTTTTGGGCCTACCCTGAATCATGAAGGTTCAGAGGCTCATGCATTCGTGATTCGCTCAGATGGGAGCTTTACGATCAGGTTCCACCACCTCAAGACAAAGTCCTGGAACGAGGATCGAGCAGTTCTCAATGAGTTTCGGGACAGACTGAATAAGATTCCCGAAATGGAACTTACAGAAAAGCACTTGGACGGGAAAGCGAACAGACCATTGGACCTGCTACTTGACCCAGCAAATCTCAGCTATTTCAAGGATGCCGTAAAGTGGTTGAAGGACAAAGCCCTCTCTGCTGGGAAATAACGAGGGCCTGCCTCAGCGAGAACTAGAGGTTGGACACGTTCTTCATCCTCAGCAAATAATCAATGCCATGAGGCTCGCCGAGCTTCGCCTGACAAGCCTTATAAAGTTCGAGAATCTCCTGTTTGGTATGACGCTTGGCAGTCATGCAGAGCAAGCTACTTCTGTAAACTTCCACTGTCAACAGAGACGATGAGTTGCCCCGCAGGGTGTGCCAAGGCTCAGAGCGGACGTTGCCGAAGAAGCGGGGATCCAGCGAGACTCTGCCGGGGAGGAAAGCGGAAACTGACTGAGTCCGCGAAGGAATTTCCGAAGGTTTCCGCCCGGCAGGGTCCGCTGGGTCGCTTCGGGAGGCACGGGAGCGAAGGGCCTTGGCACACCCTGACGCTAGGCGGTGACGGATACAAGAGGTAAAAAGAAAATGAGCGGACGCTAGACGTTGAAACGGAAGTAGACAATATCCGCTTCTTTGATGATGTAATCCTTGCCTTCGAGGCGAAATAACCCCTTCTCCTTCACCTTCGCCTCCGACCCGCTAGCCATCAGATCGTCGTAGTGATAGACCTCGGCACGGATGAAGCCTCTCTCCATGTCGGAGTGGATCTTGCCCGCAGCTTGCGGCGCCTTCATGTTCTTCGGAATAGGCCAGGCCCGGGATTCGATTTCTCCGGCCGTGAAGAAGGTCACGATGTTCAGCAGCGTGTAGGCCTCGCGGGTCAGCCGGACAAGACCCGATTCCGTGAGGCCCATTTCTTTCAAGAAGTCGATTCGTTCGGATTCTGGTAACGTGGAGAGTTCGGCTTCGAGCTGGCCGCAGATCGTGACGACGCGCGCGCCGCGCTTGTCGGCGAATTCGCGAACCGCCTTCACCATCGCTTCGTCAGCACTGGCCTGCTCCGACACGTTCGCCACGAAAAGTACCGGCTTCGCCGCCAGCAACTGACATTCATCGAGTACCACACGCTCTTCGGGGGTATAGGTCAGATTGCCCAACCATTCGCCCTTGTCGAGCAACCCGATCAGTTTGTCAATGAACGCCATCTCAAATGCGGCCTTCTTATCGCCTGCTCGAACTTTCTTTTCCGTCTTTTGCTTCCGTCGATCGAGCGTGTCGAGGTCGGCCAACAGCAGCTCGGTTTCAATGATGCCGATGTCGCGAAGAGGATTCACCGCTCCACTGACGTGCACGACATCCGTTCCTTGGAAACAGCGGACGACATGGAGGAGCGCATCGACTTCGCGGATATGCCCGAGAAACTGGTTGCCGAGGCCTTCACCTTTGCTGGCCCCTTCGACCAGCCCGGCGATGTCGCGGACTTCCAACGTGCTATAGGTTGTCTTTTTCGACTTGAACAGGTCGGTAAGAACGATAAGGCGCGGATCCGGCACCGGAGCGATGCCGGTATTGGGATCGACTGTCGCGAAGGGATAGTTGGCCGCCAAGGCGCCACTACCAGTGAGCGCGTTGAAGACGGTGGTCTTCCCCACGTTCGGGAGTCCAATCATGCCGCAACAGAGTCCCATAGTCTAAACTCAGTTCTGAGTTAAAAGTGTTGAGTTCTGAGTTGTTGCGCTGCCGCCTGAAAAACTCAGAACTCTCAACTCGGAACTCACAACTCGTTGTTTTCCTCTCGTTCCCGCACATTAAACTCGTTCATCGCCACCGCGACTCCCCGATGGATCAAACATTCCAACGCATCGACGGCGCGATCGAGGCAGGGAGTCAATATCTCAACTTCCTCTTTTGCGAACGCCTCCAACACATAGTCCGCTGAATCCTGATGGGGCGCCGGTCGACCGATTCCGATTTTGATCCGCACGAACTGTGGCGTCCCGATCGCGTCAATGACTGACTTAATCCCGTTATGCCCCCCATGCCCACCGGCTTGTTTGATCCGGAGACGCCCCAGATCGAGATCGAGATCGTCATGGATAAGAATCAGGTCGTCGGCAGTCAGCGAATACTCACGCAAGAGGCCTTTGAGCGGAGGACCAGTGATGTTCATCCAATCGAGGGTGCCGGCAAGTTCGAGGAGTGCTGAGCCAAGCCGTCCCGATCCACGATGAGCCAGGCTGCGCTTGGTGAGACGAATGGACCACCGAGCGGCAGCCCGCTCAATGACCCACATGCCGGCGTTGTGGCGGGTTTGGGCATAGGCAGCGCCAGGATTGCCCAGCCCAACGATGAGATGCACCGTTACTTCTTCTTTTCGGCTTCTTTCTTCTCAGCCTTTGGCGCTGCAGCGCCCTTCTTGTCGCCACCTTTGGCATCAGGAGCGGCAGCTGCCGCACCAGCCTTCGCCGGTTCACCACCCTCAGCTCCTTCACCTGCCACTTTACCCTTCGCAGCCACCTCAGGCTCTTTGCCAGCCTCTGGCGCGGCAGCACCGCTTGCGAGAAGCGATTCGAGCTTGGCTTCCGTCATCGGCGCCGCCACGCTCACGACCATCTGTTCAGGATCGTCAAGATAGCGGACCCCTTCACGCGCGGCCAGGTCTTTGAGATGAAGGCCTTGTGCAATGGCGAGCCCTGAGGCATCGACCTCAATGAAGTCCGGCAACGCAGCCGGCAGACACTCGATATGCAACTCACGCATATTGTGGTGAAGGATACCGCCTTCTTTGACTCCGGCCGGCACTCCCCCGGTCAAATGCAGAGGCACCTTCACGCGAATCGGCTTGTCCATGGAGATTTCAAACAGATCCGCATGCAGGATGTTCCCCTCGACCGGATCGACTTGGAAATCACGCAACAGCGCAGTTCGGTTCGGTTTTGACTTCGCACCAGTGAGCGTGAGCGACACGAGTGCAGCCCCCCCAGCCTGTGCCTTCAAAATCTTGACCAGGCTATCGGGCTCAATCGTCAAGAGCAGGCACTCGCCCTGCCCATACAACACGCCAGGAACCTTGCCCTCCCGCCGAAGTTGGCGGGCTGCACCTTTTCCCGTTTTTTCTCTCACTGTGACTGCTAGATCGAACTTCATGCTAAGCCTCCGTCCCCTTCTCGCTGGTCTTTCGATACCTCGGTCTCGAATTAGGCAAACAATGAACTCACTGACTCATCTTCATGGATTCGCCTGATCGCCTCGCCTAACAGTGGTGCGACCGACAATTGATGTAACTTCGGGCAGCTCTGCTCTTTGCCTCGTAACGGAATCGTGTTGGTCACGATCACTTGCTTCAAGCAGGATTGCTGGATCTGGGTCAACGCCGGCCCGGTGAGTACTGCGTGGGTACAGGCGGTCCACACTTCCCGAGCTCCGCGATCCATACAGGCCTGAGCCCCCTTCACGATGGTGCCGGCCGTGTCGATCATATCGTCCAGCAAGAGCGCGCTCTTGCCGACGACGTCGCCGATGATGTTCATGATATGCGTCTGATTCGGCCCATCACGTCGTTTGTCGATGATCGCCAAATTCGCGTCTAGCCGCTTCGCAAAGGCGCGCGCCCGCTCGACTCCACCCGCATCCGGCGAGACGACCACCAAGTCGCTTACTTTTTGTTTCGTAATATAATCCAAGAGTACAGGCAGCGCGTAGAGATGGTCCACCGGCACATTGAAGAATCCCTGGATCTGCCCCGCATGGAGGTCCATCGTCAGCACCCGATCGGTACCGGCGGTGCTGATGAGATCGGCCACGAGTTTGGCTGAAATCGGCACACGCGGCTGATCTTTGCGATCCTGGCGGGCATAGCCGAAATAGGGGATGACCGCGGTGATGCGATTCGCGGAGGATCGTTTGAGCGCATCGATAATAATGAGCAGCTCCATCAGAGAGTCGTTGACTGGCTGGCAGCTCGACTGCACGACGTATACATCGCCGCCACGAACGTT
>JAABQN010000202.1 GCA_011391455.1 Nitrospiraceae bacterium | reverse complement strand
AGCTTTCTCTCCGACCGCTATGCTGAAACAATCGAAGGGTATTCAGGGCAACAAGTATTCTATCTCTCTGAACGGACCGAGGGGAACTATGCGGAGGTACGAACCAAGGTGCGGTCGAGCAAAGTCGAAGTCCCGATGGATTACCGGCTGCACATAAGAGACGGGACGTGGCATGCCTACGACCTCGTCGTGGACGGGGTCAGCCTGGTGAAGAATTACCGCAGTCAATTCGAGAAGATCATCCGGTCCGACTCCTATCGGGAGCTGGTCCGTCGGCTTCGCGAGCGCACCGTCGGCGAGGACAAGAAAAAGAAGGCCTCGCTCACCACAGTGCCGCAGAGCTTCGCCGCCTAAGATCCGCCCCTGCCCTCTTACGCCACAGTGATTCAGTGACCTGTCCTGACCTGATGGGACAGCTCCAACGATTGACCTCTCGCTAAATAAGGTTATCTTTCAATTGAGCGGAGGCCTCGGTGAGAGGAACATTCAAGGGAATCGAGGTCGAGCGCAGGGGTGGTGTGCAGGCCCACCAGAGGGTGGGAAGCCTAAAGCTCCTCCAAGACCTTCACTATAGACAAAAATCTCTCTGACCCGCCTCCGCTCCGATTTTTTTATTACCTGCCTCACTAACTCCACCACAAATAAACCTCTATCTACGGCGTGTTGCTTTTATGAGGCCGAGCGGTTGCAGTTCGCCCTCAATGAGAGCCGCGCTTCCTGAGGAGGGATTGAGTGCTAACGGTAAGGGATTCAAATCCTGGCGTGATGCTCAAAACGACCGTCAGCAAGGCCGCAATGATCTATCACTTACTATAAGGGGTGGCAGGGATGATCCCCACTGCGCGCGTCCAACGAGGGCCTTCGGAGGCCGCGCGTTGCGCGAGCACAGGGATCATCCCTGCTACCCCGCTCCCTTTTTCAGCATCCTGCATAAAACGGCCCGCCCTTGTGTGGAACACCGAGACTGCCATCCGAACAGGGCGACGTTCAGCAATCCTTCAGTCGCTCAAGGCCGATTGCTCCGTGCATCCATCTTCTTATAAACCCCCTTTACGGGGGCCGTGCCTAGCGGCACCAGCGATTGATAGCGCGTCCCTTGAACCATCACCCCGCCACCGAAACAGGAGCGGTGCCCTTTGCACGCTGGCTGCACAAGGACGAGTCAAACCCGAACTCGGCTACTGCCCTCTCTCAGCTCTACCCACCTCCTTCAGTTATAAGTTAACCTCGATCCTGTCGGAATCAACGAGGGCAAGATGCCTCACCAAACTGCAGGCTGTGGCATTACGGGACCTGACGAGATTGTGGGGGCCTAATTGAGACGGGCTTTGCCTTTACCAGCAAAGAGTCTCTCGGCTTCGACCCGCGCAAGGTCTTTCTGGCGATGGGCGAGAATGACCGGATCGACCCGCTCGCCACAACTCACGCAACGCCAGTTGATCGATCCAATCTCGAAAACTCGTTCTGCCAACATAAGCCCACCACAGCGATGGCACCGATCGGTCTGAATGTTCTTGGCGGAAACAACATTCGTCATGAAAAGACTCCTCCCTTCCGTTGAGCATAATAGATATTTGTGTGAGCCAACTGGACAGAAAAGGATTCATCCTCGAATTAGAAAACCCCATCCCCTACTGAACAGTGGCATGACAACAGCCTCAAAAATCATCCCTGTAATTTCTCCATTAGCTCCCTACTTCATATCGACAGTCGGACTCCACCCCCCCCTATTTCGTACCTATACTTATGGGTACACGTAGGTTTAATATCAGTACATTCTGCCAGATGTTCAACTCCGCTTCTCCGGAGGTGCGCCGTGACGCTTGATGAATCAGGACATGCCTCAAAGATCCTTCCAATGAGCCAGCCCTGCGCCTGTATCCACAGTCGCATCATCTCCGATAGTGTCACGGAAGAAGAGCACAACGAGGGCAAGGTGCGTTGCGTTGAATGTGGAGCCATCGTGCCGGATCCCTACCTCAAACGGGAAGGCAAGGAAGTATAGTAGCTGCTCTTAAAATTCACGCCCGCATCATCGCGCCTGCTCACACAGTCCTTCGGCTCTCCGCTGAGGTATTTGGCAACAGCCCCCTGCTTGCGATTGGCCCAAAACTCCTCAACCTGCCGGTTGGTCCAGCCCTCCCTTACCTACTCTAAGCCTGTAAGTACTTGTCCTGGCGAACATCTCCCTCTACACCCCGCGACACCATCCTGTGGCACCAACAATGCACTACCCTCCTCATAGCAACTCATTTCGTTATTGAGTCGGTGGAACATGACACAACACCCGACCATAGAAGATCAAGTCATCGACATCGTGCGCAAAGCGCATATCTGCGACCTGGAAGAGGTGGCGCGCCAATGCACCGATCTGACTTGGAACCAAGTGTTTCTCGCGGTTGACCGGTTAAGCCGAAACGGCAAGATCAAGCTCGTGCCCAGTGGCCGGGGCGCTTATGCATTAACCTTCTTGCCCCTGCAGGAAGGTCGGCCCGATCGACGTTTACTCCCATCTTAATCACAAGGAGGTAGTCATATGTCTGTGTTAACTCGTTGGGAACCGGTAAGGACGCGATGGAATCCGTTCAAGGATTTGGAGGATATGGAGCAGCGCCTCTCGACCTACTTGGGTCGCCCTGCTGTTCGGACCGAAGCGGGAAAGGAAGCCATGACCGTCGCCGAGTGGTCGCCGCTCGTCGACATTACAGAAGATGACAAGGAATATCTCATCAAGGCGGATCTGCCGGAAGTGAAGAAAGAAGACGTCAAACTGACGGTCCAGGACGACGTGATGAGCATCTCCGGTGAGCGGAAGTATGAGAAAGAGGAAAAAGGGAAGAAGTACCACCGTGTCGAACGGGCCTACGGCAGTTTTATGCGGAGCTTCACCTTGCCGGAAGATGCCGACGGCAGCAAGGTCAATGCGGAATACAAAGACGGTGTCTTGAGAGTACACCTGCCCAAGTCGGAGAAGGCGAAGCCGAAATCGATCGAGGTCAAGGTCTCATAAGGCAATGCCAAGGAGGGTATTAGCATGTTCCGACATCCTCACTATCTTGAGGTTCCGTGGGACATTCATGGGCAGCACGAGACCACGGAACCTCATCGTCATCTGTGGTGGCTGATCGCGCTGGTGGTGCTGGCCATGTTTCTGATCGGCGTGGGCGTCACGCACGGAATCCTGTAAGAAAACAGGAAGCAGGTCTGTCTTGTTTTTTTGTCTGTCTGGTCTTTCTGGTCTAACAGGTTAGTCTCATGCAACCAGACAGACCGAACAGACGAAATAGACCAGATCGACTGATCTTGTCTCAGATGCGCCGCAGAGCTTTGGAAGGCCTGTTCGTGTAAGGAGGCAGAAGCCTTATGTTCCGCAATCGCGAAGAGGCTGGCCGAATATTGGCCGATGAGCTGAGCCGATACCGCAACGATCCGACGGCGTTGATTCTCGCGCTCCCTCGCGGTGGAGTGGCAGTAGGCTATCAACTCAGCCTTGCACTCCATGTCCCGCTCGATGTGTTTATCACGCGCAAGATCGGTGCGCCGGGCAATCCTGAGTATGCGATTGGAGCGGTGACCGAGACAGGGTCGCACTATCTGAATCAAGAGGCAGTCAGCTCGTTTGATTTATCCCAGCACGAGCTGAACCGCTTGATCCAGGTTCAAGAGAAAGAAATCGCCAGGCGCAGGAATCTGTACCGGCAGGGACGATCTCTGCCCCAACTGACGGGCCGTACCGTGCTTTTGGTTGACGACGGCATTGCCACAGGCTCGACGTTCCTAGCCTCGGCACTCGCGATCAGAGGCTTACAACCTCACCGTCTCGTGGGGGTGATTCCAGTCGGACCCCCGTCGACGATCCGGGAGGTTCGAGCATATGTGGATGAGTTGCTGGTGCTCATGACACCGGATCCATTCGAAACCGTGGGAAATTTCTTCATGGACTTCACGCAAGTCGAAGATCGCGACGTAATTCAGTATCTCAATCTGGCCGAGGAAGCGATGCTCGAGCGCCAGCCCTCGTCGCCTGCCTCATAGGATGTCTTGTCACAAGAAAGGTGTGCAGCAACATGTCCACACATTCCAAGATCCCTTCCGGGTTGGGCGCTCGCAGAGACCAAACATATCAAGAGGACGAACACGATACCTATAAACTGCAGGGGAAACTCAAGGAGCCCACAGCCTGTCCACGATGCGGGACAGTCTTTCACAAAGGGCGCTGGACCTGGGACGCAAA
>JAABQN010000201.1 GCA_011391455.1 Nitrospiraceae bacterium | reverse complement strand
CTCGAGGGATTGCTCGCCGGGCCAGGAGAAGCGCCCCAACCGATTACCATCGAGCAGCTTGAAGAGTCGCTGATGCTCGTAAAGGGTGAGCTGAAGGGACAGAGCCCCGACACAGGAGAACTGCGCATTGAATTGCAAGACAGTAATCGTCCCGATCTGTGGTGTTGTGAAGGGATTGCGCGGCAGATTCGGGTAAAGCGGCAGGGCTCTCTGGCAGGATACGATTTTCTCACGACCAAATCAAAATCGCCGAAGCAACTGAACGTCGCTCCCGGCATGGAGAAGGTCAGGCCCTACGTGGCGGCCTGCGCTGCGACCGGCTACCGCGTGACCCAGGAGGGCCTTGCCCAGCTGATCCAGACGCAAGAAAAACTCGCCGAGATGTTTGGCCGTAAACGTAAGACTGTTTCGATCGGACTCTATCGGCTCGCGGCGATTGAGTTTCCTGTCGCCTATGATTTGGTGAGGCCGGACGCGGTCACATTCACTCCCCTGGGCATGGATACGGTCATGACGCTCGGAGAGATGCTGCTCGTCCATCCCAAGGGGCTGGAGTTCGGCGGGATTCTCGCAGGACAGGATCGTCTACCCGTCCTCCTCGATGCAAAGAACCAGGCGCTCTCATTCCCGCCGATCATCAATAGCCGGGAAGCCGGAGAAGTGCGGGTGGGAGATGATGCCTTATTCGTCGAAGTGACCGGCACAGATCTCGCCATGGTCGTCTTGACCCTCAATATTTTTGCAGCCAATCTGGCTGATCGTGGCGCGGTTATTGAGCCGATAGAAGTACGATACCCCTATAAGACGGTTCTCGGCACGGCAGTTATGACTCCGCAAGATCTTGGGAAGTCACGGAAGCTTCCCGTCAGCACGATCGAACAGGCGCTTGGGCAAGCACTCGGCGCCCAGGAGGTCGCTAAGGCCCTCACGGCCTACGGTTATGAAGTGACGACGAAGGGTAAATATGTGACGGTAGCGCTTCCGTTCTATCGGCAAGACCTCATGCACGCAATGGACGTGGTCGAAGATGTCGCGATCAGCCGTGGGTACGGAGACTTTCTGCCGGTGATGCCGTCGCAGTTTACGGTTGGGGGATTGTCGCGCGTCGAAGAGGTCTCCGACCGTACAAGAGCCCTCATGGTCGGCATGGGTTTCCAGGAAATCATTTCCAACATTCTCGGTTCGCCCAAGGATCTCCGCGATGCGATGCGCCTGGAAGGGACTGAGTGGGGACAACTGGTCGAGGTGGAGAATGTGATGTCTCAGAACTTTTCCGCACTTCGCCAATGGATACTTCCGTCGTTGCTGCGCGTAGAGGCTGCATCGAACCGGGCATTTTACCCCCATCGGATATTTGAGGCGGGCGAAGTGGCGCGTCCCGATGCCACGCAGCCCCTCGGATCGCATACGGTAACAATGCTCGGCGGGATGATCGCCCATGCCGATGCGCATTTCTCCGAGGCCCACTCCTGCCTGGACACGTTGTTTTACTACGTAAACCAGGCCTACAGTCTGGAACCGATCCAGCATCCTTCATTTCTCGCCGGACGAGTGGGGAGTATTGTGTCTGAAGGGAAACAAGTCGGTGTGATCGGAGAGCTGCACCCGGAAGTTCTTGAACGATGGCAGATCGCGGTTCCGGCTGTGGCGTTCGAAATCGATCTGACAGAATTGGCCGAACGGTCCTAATGCGTAGGCACGACCAACGTTCGAAGTTCTGGGTTCGAAGTTCCAAAAACCTCGAACTTCGAACCTCGAACTCTTCCGTATCCCGCGCTTCGCGCTTACGCTCCGGCAGGGACGAGATGCTGCTTGGCGAGACCGACCAGCTGCTCAAATCCCGTGGCATCCTTGATGGCCATGTCCGATAGGACCTTCCGGTCCAAGAGGATATTCGCCTTCTTCATGGCATTGATAAACTTGCCATAGGTCAGTCCATGCGCGCGAACTGCCGCGTTGATGCGCGCGATCCACAACACACGGAAGTCCCGTTTGCGATTTTTCCGTCCTGTATAGGCGTATGCCTGACCCTTATCGACCGATTCTGTTGCCGTGCGGAACAGCCGGCTCTTCCCTCCATACTGTCCTTTGGCTAATTTCAGACGCTTCTTCCGCCGATGTCTTGTTTTGGGGCCACCTTTTGCGCGAGGCATGAGTCAATACTCCTTTTGGTTAACGCGATTTGTGTATGCGAATTTAGCTGTAGGGCAATAAGCGATCCAGCGCCTGAGTCTTGGTCTTATCCACGAGAACCGTGCCGCTTAGTCGGCGCTTCCGATCCTGCGTCTTGCTGGTGAGGATATGGCGTTTCCCCGCCTTTCGCCGGACCAATTTCCCGGAGCCGGTGCGGGTAAATCGCTTCTTGGCTCCACTATGGGATTTCATTTTCCTATTCTTCATGTCGGTGCTTCCTTAGGTTAATACTATTCTGACCGATTGTGCTACTTGGGCGCCACGATCATGATCAGGCTTCGCCCTTCCATGCGAGGGGCGTATTCGATCGTGCCTATCTCCCCTAACTCTGCGATGACCGTATTCATCAGCGTTCGGCCCATCTCCTGATTCGCCATCTCACGCCCACGGTACGTCAAAAGAACTTTGGTCTTGTTACCATCGGCCAAAAATCCCTTAATCTGTCGAATCTTGATCTCCAAGTCATGCTTGTCTGTCCGAGGCCGCAACTTAATTTCCTTCACCTGTGTCGACTTTTGGTGGCGCCGGTTCTGGTGGTCCTTTTTACTGAGTTCAAACTTGTATTTCCCGTAGTCCATAATGCGGCATACGGGAGGCACTGACGTCGGTGCGACCTCGACAAGGTCGTAGCCATTTTCTTGTGCCTGTTTGAACGCATCCGCCGTGAGGAGAATGCCAAGCTGTTCGCTCTCCGGACCGATCACCCGGACTTCACGCACTCTGATTTCCCGGTTAACTCGTAGTTTGGGGACGATAATACACCTCTTTATTGTGTCAATGAATGTTGCTGCCCTGCGGGCTTGAGGTCCGCACGGAGCAGGTCGAGTGCTCCCGCGACGGTCATACTGCCGAGGTTGGCTCCGCTCCGGCCCCGTATGGCCAATGTCCCACTCTGCACTTCTCGGTCGCCGACCACAAACATAAATGGAACCTTGGCCTTCTCCGCTTCTCGGATTTTGAGCCCGATTTTTTCATTCCGAAGATCAGCCTCAGCGCGGAACCCCGCAGCCTTGAGTTGGGCCACGACCTCGGCAACGTAAGGCCGCTGGTTATCCGTGATGGACATGACCGTCGCCTGAACCGGGGCGAGCCAGGTCGGGAAGGCGCCGCCGAAGTGCTCAATCAGAATGCCGAAGAACCGTTCGATCGATCCCATTAGAGCCCGGTGGATCATGATCGGCTGGTGAACTTTACCGTCTTCCCCAATATAGCCCAATTCGAACCGTTCGGGATTATTGAAATCGACTTGAATAGTCGAGCATTGCCAGGAGCGTCCCAGAGCATCTTTGATTTTGATGTCGATTTTTGGTCCGTAGAAGACGCCTTCGCCAGGATCGACCTGGTAGGCGACATCTCGCCCTTTTAATGCTGATTCGAGCGCGCTCGTGGCTTGGGCCCACCGTTCTTCCGAACCGACAGACTTTTCCGGCTTGGTTGAGAGATACACTTCAAATTCGGTGAACCCGAAAGTGCCGAGAATAAAGAATGTGAAGTCCAGAACCTTGCTGACTTCGTGTTCAATCTGATCCGGACGGCAGAACAGATGCGCGTCATCCTGGGTGAAACCGCGAACCCGCAACAGACCGTGAAGGACACCTGTCCGTTCGTACCGGTAGACCGTCCCCAGTTCGCCATAGCGGATAGGGAGGTCTCGGTAACTGCGCAGATGCGACTTGTAGATCATGATATGGAACGGGCAATTCATCGGCTTGAGCTGATACTCGCTATTTTCAACCTTCATGGGAGCAAACATGTTGTCACGGTAATAGTCGACGTGGCCGCTGGTTTTCCAGAGGTCTAACCGGGCGATGTGGGGGGAGTACACCAGTTCGTACCCGTTTTGAATATGCTGGTCGCGCCAAAAGTTCTCGATCAAGAGCCGGATCGTCGCGCCCTTTGGATGCCAGAGCACCAGGCCCGGGCCGATCTCATCCTGGGTCGAGATCAAATCGAGTTCCTTGCCGACCTTTCGGTGGTCTCGCCGCTTAATCTCTTCTAACCGTGCAAGATGCGCATCGAGTTCCGCCTGGGAGGGGAAGGAAGTCCCGTAGATCCG
>JAABQN010000200.1 GCA_011391455.1 Nitrospiraceae bacterium | reverse complement strand
ACTGCAATAGATACGGTATGCGCTCTACTATTCCGGCATGCCGTGCTCGTCGTTCCGCCGGTCAACTATGATGTCGCTTGGTGGCCGGCCAAGGCAGTTCCAGGAGCAAAGACCATGACCCCGCCGAGAATTGATCCAACCGTTGACCCAACATTCTGGACCGTCTGCTTGATCTGATTATCCGTCGCATTGATGATGGAGAGAGAGTTGTCGATGCCGTTAGATACTGCGATGTACTTCGCTTCCCCTGGAGTCCCGACCGGCGCACCGGTCGGTGTTTGTGCCAGGACATCGAAGCTGTGAGCCCCGGTCGCCACAAGCGGGATTTCCCGCAAGAGGGTCAGCGCCGGCGTTGCAGCGGTCAGTGTTGACGAATCGAAGGCAAAGAGTTGATTCTTCTTCGTTGCCGTCGCTGCGTTCCCAGCCAGGATATAGAATCGATTGCTGTCGGGCGAAAACTTGAACGAACCAGGAGACGTGCCGGCTAATTCAGGAATATTGAAATTGGTCACGGGGTTGCCTGCCGTGCCGAGATCGATCACGCCCAGTTTGGTCCCCGTTGCGGGGGTTGTGTCTCCGCGTAACAGGAGGAAGCGACCGTCCGGGGAGATTCCGAATGAGGTATAGGGCGAACCAGCCAGAACCAATATGGGCGTAACCGCGAATGTAGTCGGATCGATTTCCGAGATCTCTCCATACCCCTCCTGGATGCTATAGATTTTTTTCGTGAATTTCGACCAGCGAATGCCATGAGGAGCGGAAGCATTTTGGGTGAATGGAGTGGTGGGCCCTGTAAGTGACTCATTGTCGCAGGGCGCGGTCTCTTTCGCCGTTTGGCAAAGATCGATGCGGGCAATCATGTCCCCATAGGTGAGAGACAGTTCGTCGTCGTCGATGACCGCGATTTCCCCGGCATCTTCGCTGGACACAAACACGCGCTTCGGAACCCCGGCGCCGGAGGAAAATGCGGCCACCTTATGGCCATCGGCTAAAACGCAGACCGTTCCCAACGCGACGGGATCAACACCTCCCGGACCGAAATGAGAGTTGTGAACTGCTGTAACTGAGCCGCCCACAAGAGGGCCGCCAACCCGCAGCGGGTTGTTGCAGTTAATTAGATCATCACCAGGGGTCGTCGTCGGTGTCGGCGTGGTGCGATTGTCACCATCGTTCATGATCCAGATGACTTCGCCATCGTTCGGGTCACGATACAGATGGACAGGCCTCGTGCCTGTCGGCACATTGAGTTTGCGGAACGGTGTGGCTGCCGTCTTCGGATCGATCGCCGCAACTTTACCGGCAGCTCCGAGATTCATAAAGACCCAGTCCCCATCCGAAAGCTGCATATCGCCCAAAGCGACTCCCTCGAAATCTGTCGCCGGAATGGTGTTTACCACAGCGTTGCCCGAATCGCCTTTGAGCGCGACGCTGGTGAGCGAACTGGTCGCCGTGTTGTTCACGAACACTATTGGTCCTTGCAGCCCCGCACTGCCGCCCGGGGCGACAGTGCTACTGGTTGATTCTCCCGAACTGCAGCTTACAAGGCCAATCAATGCCATCCCGAGTATGGCTGTTGTTGCCCCAGTGATAACTCTTGTCCGATTCTTATTCGTTTTCATGTGGCATCCTTTTTTATTTGTCTGTGAGGGTTTCCTTGTGGGAAGCCGCCCTTATTACATCGCCGATGACATGGCAAAAAGACTTGACCGGGGCGGTCCTCTAGTGGTGATCCCGCCGGTAAGATTTGTAGCATGCGATGTGGTACTGAGATGCCCGGGGAGGAATTCTGTTTGAGTAAGGGACGGTCGCCGTGACCGGCCAGAGGAAGATGGGCTGTCGATGCTGTCGCAATGCCATGCGCAGGAGCCATGGGTATGATGTGTACCGGTCGAGTGAGATTGCGGGCAGTGGGGCGTCGTCCATTGCGGCGCAAAACTGCCGTACAGAGTGGAGACGGACCCGGCCAGCCAGAGTGCGACGCAGACACCCGCGATCGTACGGGAGGATTTTCCCCGTCGATTCTCTGTCCGCATCTGTAGGAACGTGCCGATCATTTATTCCTTGCCCTTACGACCCACCGAGCAACTGGAACGATCTGCTCAGTCCGAAGACATAACTGCGCTGCTGTTCGAGGTTGCCGTTGAAATCCCGCATCACTGGAATCTGCGCGATGAAGTAGAACGACGCGTAGTCCCAGAGGTTCAGCATGATGCCGGGAGAGTAGGCCAGATAGGTCGATCCGGTGGTTGGAATGGCCCGGTGTTTAATGGCCGGATCGAGGAGGATGTTCGCTCCTCCGGGATTGAACTGGAACAATGATGCATCCATCGAGTCGTTCTGCATCCAGCGATAATTCACTTGCTGTGTCAGGACAAGCCATGGGGAGTTCTCAATCGGGATAATGTTAAGCCCCGCGCTGAGGTTTATCTCGTCTCCGAATTTATATCCGTCGCTGTTCTTGTATGTGTGGCGGTAACTCGCCAGAGCAAACTGATTGAGCCGGTGAGGAATCAACTCATAGCTTTGGTAAATGGTCGGCACGAGTCCGACATTGCCACGGCCGATTTGGAGCGTCGATTCCGCGAGCGATGTCCCCTGCACCCGTTGCCCATAGTCCCCGGTGGGCAGGTCGAACCCCATTCCCAAGACGATCATGCTTCGCAGGGTCGGGAGGACGTTGTACTTCAACGCGACACGAATATCGCCGAGACCCTTATCGCTGTAGGGAGTTGGGTTGAGGCCTCCGATTTGGGCATCGGAGTTCACTTGCTTGTAAGGAATCGATACTTGAAGTCCGAAACGCTCGGTCAACCCGTAGTTCATATCCAATGTCGCGGTTCGCACGAGTGTTCGAATTTGACTCGCATTCAAGTTCGCTAGCGTCAACGTCTGGTTTTCCTGATTCGCAAAGGGGATGCTCCCGCCTTGCCCCGAAGGGGCTTCGAGCGGCGTGTAGTTGTAGATGGCATTCACGGTCAGGAGCCCCGCCATCGGTACCTGCTGCTGGGAGCCGATGACGACGAAGCAGCTCACGGAACCGCAAGAAGCTTCAACAGACGGAACGATGACGGACAGCAACCATCCCGAGGCCAGGAGGCCGACAATGAATCGTCTGACATGAGCGGTCATGAAACACCCTTTCTCCGACACAGGACAGTGGCGTAACGGTGTAGTGTGAACATGTATGCCATCGAAAATCTCAGTCGAATTCCTTCAAATAGATGAAGGAATCCCGATCAGAGGGATCCAACGGTGAAGGAAAATATGGAAGAAGAGAGACTAGAGAAGAGGTGGCGCGCGTGAGGGTGGCTGAACCGTGAGGGGAGCGCTGACTTGCGATTCGAGGATGTCCTGATCGACGAGCGCGACTTGGTCGACAGGAGCGAGATGAACTTCTGTCCCTCCGACTGCGTCGGCGGAGATGCAGAGCCATGAACAGAGTGCGGTGGCGTGGGTTGCTGCGTTGTGATGCTCATGCTGCCCCATGTGGGCGGTGAGCTGCGGGTAGACAATCCCGCTGAGCGCCACAAGCCAGAGCGCGAACCCTCCGACGACACATTGTTGAATTCTACGGGTCATAGATTGTAATGGCTCTTCGCACTTCAGCCTTCAGCCTGAACCCCTGAGTTACTATTGACCTGAGCCCTTCATCGAAGCGCTGCTGCCTTTACCGGCTCCTTTTTCTGAATCCGTGCGACGGTTTCATCGATCCTCTGTTCGGTCAGTAGCCCGCCCTTGATATATTCCTGGACGCGGCCCTCCTGGTCGATGAAGACGCTTACTGGCAATCCGACCACGCCGAACTGGTTGGCCACTTTATTGTCGTGATCCATCAGGACCGGGAAAGTATGGCCGTACTGCTTGATGTGCTCGCGCACCCTGGCGTCGTCTTCCAATTCATTGACGGCCAAAACTACAAAGCCCTTGTCGCGTAACTTGTCATAGGCTGTTTGCATCGCCGGCATTTCGGTCGTGCAGGGTTTGCACCAGGTGGCCCAGAAATTCAGGAGCACGATCTTGCCGCGATACTGGCTGAGGCTCTGTTCCTTGCCCGCCAGATCGGTCAGGCGAAAATCTTCTGCCTGCATGCCGACTGTCGGGACTCGCGAGCCCATACTCCAGCTGTCGAAGGCCGGTAGTGCCGTCAAGGCAGTGAGCAGTACAAGCCCCACAAACACAGCACTGATTCTCTTTGGTCGCATGTCAGCCTCCTTCGCTTCAAACATTTCGATTACGACGGGTTCGCCACTT
>JAABQN010000022.1 GCA_011391455.1 Nitrospiraceae bacterium | reverse complement strand
AGCTTGTATATCCAAATGCGCCAACACGTTTTACGCATTCGCTGTAAGCTGTGACGATAGCATCTTCTCGATCCTTCTCGTCCAGGCCTTTCAGCTTGTCTTTGAATTGGCCAGAGCCAAAAAGCTTGATGAAGCTCTCTTGGTTCTGTTCCTGCTGCCACTCTATGAAACGACGGATGTGTTCGGTCATAAAAGTAATCAACACCTCTCCAGGATTTAATTTTAGGAGAGGAGTGATGGTTTCCAATGCAAATCCAGACCACCCTGTAGGATCTATGAATATGAAAGGAAATGACTTAGGACCGCCATCCTGCACAAAACTCAGGATGTCCTGGATGGCATCTTCAAGCTTCTTGTTTTTTGTTTCTATTATGACGTCATCTTGATGGCCCGCGAATAGCTTGAGCTTTGCATAGGCAGATGGAGTCTTCTCGAGGAAGAAACAGCGAAGCTTTAGAGTTTTTCCAGTTTGTTTCTTGAGGAGGACGCGAGCTTTGCGTAACTGCTCGAGGGCAATCGCAAATGAACTATCCTCGAAATTTTCTGATTTGACCTTCCAAGGCCCTGAGAAACAATCAACATAGGTTATTGTGTCCCAGCGTGACCCAACAATGATTGCAAAGCGCTCAAGGTAATTTTCAAGGATGATGTGTTTGACCTGAGTCTGTTCACGACCGGTGTAGAGATCACCGGTGCTCAATGGAGTGCACCAGCAGGACGAAGAGATTCAATTTTTTCAATGGCAATCAACCGTCGCTGATGGTCTATGACAGGTGCTTCCGCACGTTGTGGGAATTCATTGTAGGTCTTCCCATCGAGGGCGCGGCCAGCTTCGCTCTTACGAACACCACCCCATTGCTTGAAGAAGAAAGGAATTTTGGCTCTTCGGCACTGGTCGCGGATTGAAAGTACCCAAGACTTCTTCATGGGTCTGGCACCAGCTCCACTTTCACCGCCGACAATTACCCAGTTTATTCCGGTGAGGCTAAATCTTCCTAAATCCTCGATCAAGGGTTCTATCGAAAGAAAACGAATTCTTGCTGGTGATGCTTGTAAATGATCAATGCGTTGGAGCCCATGCTTTTTGTTCTCGACGCTGACGCCCCACCAGATATGAGGCAGTGCTGCAGCAAACTTGAGCTTAGTTTCCAGCATATCTCGCATCCGCTCCGAACGCTTCGTCAGTACCTGATAGGTGTGCCAGTTTGCGAGCTGCATCACGCGAACAACCGACACGATGTATTCGTCGGTCACCTCCTCTTGGAAGAGATCGCTCATCGAGTTCACAAAGACCATCTTGGGCGTACGCCAGCGGAGTGGTTCCGCCAGCTTCTCCGGTACCAAACGCAGGTCAAATCCATATTCATACGGATGACCAGGGACACCACGAAAACGTTCGGCGAATGTCTCTGCATAGCAGTTTGCACAACCAGGGCTAACCTTGGAGCACCCCCTAACAGGGTTCCAGGTCGCGTCAGTCCATTCTATTTTTGAATTATCGCTCATCGTCGACGGGCCAACATCTGTTGTGCGTAGTTTAGCCCAAATGCCATCACAAAGGAATTGCTTCACATGCAAGAAGGCAAGGGGAATGGTTGTATTAACTGGGCTTACCAGGACAGATCGAACTGCCAGTGTCCACGCCGTTCAGACAGGGTGAGCGCCACGGTCAGGTGATCGAGAAAGTCTCGCCGAGGGATTTCTTTGGCGCCGAGCGTTTCGCGGCATCTTAACCCGCATTATTCATGATGGTTCGTCGTGAAAGCCTGCGGACGCGTATCCGCGCTTACAGCAGAAGCTTCATGAATAATGCGGGTTAGGGGCAAGTGGTATGGCGATGGACGATTGCGAAGGGTGTCTGTAGATCTTCTGCGAGTGTAGCGCCAGTGTTGGGGTGAAGAGAGGGCGGTACATCCGACTCAGCAGCCTTTGAACTTCAGTGCCATGCATTGTTGCGTGAGCCGCTTGGCTTCTGTGATCTGTTCGGGAGTCATGCGCCCGGCGACATCGTTTCGATTTTCCTCGGCTTGTTTCTGCTCGTCACCCTTCATGTGTACTGCTGCGAGGCTCACCCACAAATACGCCCGCACATAGTCCTGCTGAACGCCTAGGCCTGCGAAATACAGTTCCGCGAGGTTGTTCTGTGCGAGCGCATTCCCCTGCGCCGCAGCTTTCTCGTACCACTTGCGCGCTTGCGCATAATCCTGCGGCACGCCTTGTCCTTTGGCATACAGTTCTCCGAGACTGTTCTGCGCCTCCGCATTCCCTTGGGCGGCAAGCGATTGATATGCTTTCAACGCAGTCGCGTGATCACCGGGTGGATTTGCAGCAGTCGTATCTTTGAGTGGACCCGCCCACGCTGTGCCCACAGTCAACAGGAGCCCAACACTCATAGAAAGGATTATTCGTGTCATTGAGAATTCCTCCTGAGAGATCGTCAGAACTGCTGAAGTGTGCCTCAGTTTGAAGAGAAGTTCAAGGATGCCTGGATAGGCTTCACGGCAGCTTGTGGGGGAATGGCATGGGCTGGTCGCGACGGATGATTGCACATGGTGTCTGCGTGTCTACTCGATAGGGGTGCGGGAAAAATGGGAATACGACGGACCCTACTAGCAGCCCTTGAACTGCCGTGCCTCACATTGACTCGTTAGTCGTTTGGCTTCTGAAATCTACGCGGAAATCATGCCACCTGCGATTTCATCTCGATTTTCTGCTGCGACGTCCTATTTGACATTATAAATTAATATTTGATTATTACTGAGCTACCGTCTCACGACTTATGTCATGAAATGTCGAACTGCCAGTGTCCTTGCCTATCAGGTAGCGTGAGCGCTGGGGTCAGGTAGTCGAGGAAGTTGCGACGTGGGATTTCTTCCGCTCCGAAGCGCATTACATGCGGAGAGGATTGCTGGCAGTCGATGAGGCGAAATCCCCAGGCCTGCAGTTGGCGCACGAGCGAGACCAAGGCCACTTTCGAGGCATCGGATGCATGGGCGAACATCGACTCTGCGAAGAAGGCGCCGCCTAGAGCCACGCCGTAGAGCCCACCCACTAATTCTCCTTCTTGCCAGGTTTCGACGGAATGGGCATACCCAAGTTCGTGTAAACGTGTGTAGGCTTCGAGCATCTCCGCAGTGATCCAGGTTCCGCCGTCTGGATATTGCGGTCTTGGTCCTGCGCAATGCTGTATCACGTCGCGAAAGCACGTATCGAGAGTGACGTTGAATAGGCCTGGACGAAGGCTTCTCTTCAGGCTGCGCGAGACATGAAGATTGTCGGGAAAGAGGACAGTCCTAGGATCGGGCGACCACCACAAGATGGGCTGATCGTCGCTGTACCAGGGAAAGATGCCGTGGCGGTAGGCTTCGAGTAATCGCTCTGGCCGCAGATCGCCGCCGACAGCGAGTAGCCCCTCAGGGGTGGATAGATCAACGGGTGGGAAGCGCAGATCCGATGGGTTTGCGCTGAGCCTGAACATGCTCGATAAGGTACGCGACGCGACAGGAAAAGGCTATGAATGCTAGCAGGCTGCGGAAAAACTTGGTTTATGCACAAAACGCCGATGGACTCTTCCGTGGGCGCGGATGTCGAGATATAGTCGCAGGATGCTCAAAAAGGCTGTTCAGCAAGGCCGCAGCGAGTAACCAAAATATGATCCTTCCAAGCTTGCTCGCTTTCTCTCTAGGGATGGAGGCTGATGATCTTCTTTGCTCGCGCAACGCGCGGCCTGAGAAGGCCCTCGTTGAACGCGCGCAGTGGAAGATCAATCAGCCCCCATCCCTCACCCTTTCTTTTCATCTGCCTGAGCCAGGATCGGCTGAAAGATAGGATCAGCGTCCAGCACCGCTTTCAACGATTCTGCCCCGATGAAGAAGCTCCAGATATCCGGAGTCTGTCCGGGAATTTCAGTAAACCATCGCTTGGCTTCCGTCAGTCGTTCTAAGATCGCCCGATTGTCCCGATCCGGGGTGAACAGCAAGCTGTAGGCTTTGGTGTACTCGGCCATGAATTTATCGAGCGGAAGGTCGGCGAGCGTAAGCGCTTCGTCGGCATCCTGATAGGCAGCCTGAATGTCTGAGTCGTCGAGGATGCGGTTCCAAGCCACTTTGTTGATGCGGGACCAGGCCAGCTGAATCAGGGCTTCGGCTCTGCCGGCTCTTCGCTCAGGCGGAATGGCTTTGACCAGCGATTGGTGGGTCTCGATCGCGGGTTTTTGATCGTTGTTCCAGCGTAAGGCCACGCCTAGCCGAAATTGGTTATCGAGTTGTTCTGGCCGTACGACGGCCAAGGTTTGCATGGCTGAGAGCATGCGGTACAGGTAGTCGGCGGTCGTCGGTTTGTCGAACCCACCCATCTCCATCCCCAGCGACAGGTCCATACGCGTCGATTGAGCGTAGATGTTCCAAAAATGCTCGTTCACGACCAAGGCCAGCGCCGGATCTCTTACTGCGAGTTTGTGGAACGGGATGGCCTCGCGCAGGACGACGGCATAGAGGTGTCGGCTCAGCACCATGAGGGCCTCGGCCTGATTGGGATCGATGATGAGTACACGGTTCAACATGGCCGCGCGGTCGCGCAGTTCTGGAAAGCTGGCGGCTCGAGCTGCCGCGGCGGTCAAGAGACCAGGGACGTCCGTTGGTCCCCACCAGACCAGCGAATCGGGGAGCGCCCGGCTGGTTTCAGTGACAAACGGAATCTTCTCCTGGTTGCCACTGCCGAAAAGGGAGCCGCTGGTGACGGGGAGGTTCACCACCGCCTGGTCGCCTGCGAAGCCATGTTTCTTCAGTCCGGAGAGGACAACCCATTGGATGGTGATGTCTTTCAGCGCGCGCCTAGTCCGTTTAATCGTCGTCGTCCACTTGACTGAACCGGCTGCGTAGGTCACTGGAGCAGTCAGGGGATCCTGGTAGCTGATGGACAATTTCACCAAGGTCGTCGGCACCGCCACGATTGGGCCGTTCGGTCGAAGGCGGAATGAGGCCGAAGGGAGCGGCGTACTTCCAACAATGTGAACGTTGAAGCCGGTTCCAGGCGGCGTCAGACCCAACAAGTCGGTCACGAAGGCTGAAGCGGGATAGCGGTTCAGGTCTTCACTAAAAAAGACCAGTTCTCCATTGCTGGGCCACAAGACCTCCATGCCGACATCGGTTCTGACGAGGGTAGAGGCATGGGCTTCACGTAGCCGCTGCCAGCAGGAGTCGTAGATGAGGTCGGATTCGGCCGGATAGCTTTTGATGCCATGGGGGGCTGCGGTCACGAGGGGATACTGACAGGCGAAGTCGAGCTGGCCGACACCCACCTTATTTCCCGCTCCCATCGCTTCGGCGTAACGCTGAGCCGTCGTTTCAGCTGAGGTGACAGCCTGCTTCGACTTTTTTGCAGCAGTGGCGGCTGATGCCGATGAGGCATCGATCAGGGGGATTGCTGTGACAATCGACAGGGATCCTGCGAGGAACAGGACCCTGAACCAATCACGATGGAGGATCTGTAGGCGCATCATGTCGGGCGCTCTCCTAGTTCGAGGGGGCACAGTATCGACCATAAGCCATACGCTATATGCTCTTTTCTTCGGACGACCTGTCTCAATGTCATTCGACCACGATCACGGCCTGCATGTTATGTCCCGGCATGTCGCACAGGTACGAGAAGGTTCCGGTATGTGCCGGTGTGAATTGAAACTCAATGAGGCCCTCAGCCGGGATAATCACACGCTTGAGTCCGTTTGGGCCGAACTCCGGGGCTCCGTTGCCGCCCACGTTGAGGTCGGCGCTGAGAAAAAGCTCCTTGGCGACCACGGTGTGAAGTTCTGTGTCGTGGCTGCGGAACCGTAGCACTGTCTTGCGATCATGATGTAAGTAGACGTGCTGTGGGATGAACATCCGTGAGCGGATCTCCACAGTGACCGATTCCACATCGGCTTCGGTTGGGAGTGCAATGGCGGGAGTTGCCAGCACGAGTGCCAGATATATGAACCAGAACGTCCTCTTCACCGTGCGTTGGCCGTATTGAGGATCGCGCGGCGCATGTTCATCCGGTCGTCCGACGTCAACTGTGGAGCAGGGCGATGTCGGCAGAGCGTCACGGTCTGTTGAAGTGAAGCGATGAAGACTTCGCAGTTCGGACAGGCTCCCAGATGTCGGCGTATTTCCTGGCAGATATCGGACGGGAGTTCGTCGTCGATATAGGCAGACAACTGCCGGAGCAGATCCAGGCAGTGGCCCCGGTCATTGGCATGGCTGTGAGACGACGGCCTGGCCCCTTTTTTTGGCGCCGACGTCTTTTTCTTGATCATGAACGCATGCCTCCTGGCTTATGGTCATCGTGACGGGTGATGCCGCGGGCGCTGAGTTCCCGCCGCACAAACAAGCGTGCTCGGTGCAGCCGCGATTTTACGGCGCGCTCATTCAAGCCCATAATGGTTCCTACTTCTTTGGCGCTTAACCCTTCCATATCGCGAAGCACCAGGGCCATCCGATATTTGGGGGGCAGTTTCTCGATCGCCTGGTCAAGGGCCTGCCGAAGCTCCTTGCTTTGCAAGGCCTCTTCGGGGCTGAGCCCGTCCATCGGGATCTGAAGTCGAAACTCTCCCTCGGAAGCTGGCACGAATTCTTCGAGTGACAGTTCGTATTCCGGCTGCCCTTTGCGCTTGCGCCGCATCCGTATGCAGGCCCGTGAGGCGATGGTGTACAGCCAGGTGGAGACTTGCGCCTCGCCCCGAAAATCTTTGAGTCCTTGGTAGGCATTGAGAAAGGTTTCTTGAACGAGATCCTTTGCCGACTCCGCTTCGCCGCACAGACGGTATGCATAACGATAAATCAAATCGACATACTCTCGATACAACTTATCAAATTCGCCGGACTCTTGCATGGCCGGGCGGTGGGGCGGCGTCTTTGGAACAGGGGTGCGCATGGCTGGCGCGAAGTCTAGGGGCTTGGTTGGAGGCCTGTCAAGCCAAGCCGGCTGGTTGCTCTGGTTTGTTTGGTTTGTCTCGTTTGTTTGGTTGAACAAGACAAGCTGGAGGATTGTTTGAGCCTGCTGCCCGATTAGTGCGTCGGTGAGGCGCTGCGCTGAGAAGCTGGTGCCTTTGTGGGTGGAACGGTGACGGTCACATGCTCATGGTCGATATGCAATGTCAACGGTTGTCCCACCTTTACCTGAGGAATCCCGATCTTTGAATTGAGCATGACCAGGCCGACGGGGGTGCGAACAAAGACGAAGTTTGATTTGAGCTTGGTGACGGTTCCAGAGAGGAGAAGTTGCACGTCTGAGCCGGCCGGCGGGGCTTGGCTGACCTGCAGGTCAAATTGTAGGTCATGCACCCCGCTGATGGTATTCGTTTCGTCAACTTCGACGGTCAACGGATCTCCCTCGCGATGGTTGGTGAGCTGTTCTTCCAGCGTGCCGACATTGACAGTCTGGTCACCGTCAGGCCCCCACCAGCGTAATGTTCCCGGTGTATCGCTCCCGGACGTCATTGGCCCGCTGAGGAAGCGATGGACTAACGACCCGTCGGTCCGCTTTCGGACTTCTACGACGGAATGGCGATCATGTACCCAAAAGCGCACTTCCTGTGAGGCCTTGAGATCTTTCAGCGTTGTTTTGGAGCTGAGGGTCAGCAGCCCGATCGGGGTCTTAAGAAAGACGATTCCGGTCTTGGTCCGCCACACCGATCCCCGTAGCATGATGTAGGGATCACTGGTTATTGGATCAATAGCCCCGGAGGATGGAGCTGGGATTTCGGCAGCTGGGAGCGTGCCGTCTGGCGTAAGCCGTTCCTCGGCACGGACAGGGCCGATGAAGGCGAGCACGACCAAACCGGCGCAGAAGGTTTCGATCGCACGTCGCGGCAGCTTGCGAAGCGACGAATCGCTTATCCCCTCGGTCTTCGGCTTATTGCGAACCGCGGAATGCAGCATTGTTGAGCGAATAACATGATGTCTGTGTGGAGTCAAGGCGAAATCCGTCAGGACAGTGACTTGGAGGGTGATTCCCTTACAAAACCGCGCTATTGGCAGGAGCATGTCCGTCGGTCGACGGGTGGAAGTATCGTGAATTCATGGCATCGCATGGAGCGGAAGGCAGAGGGGTGAGGGTCAGGATGACCCGGATCTCATGGTTGGTCGAATTCTGCACGCCGAATCCTGTGAGCAGGAGGGGCGGTGTGACCATGTGGCAGATGCGGCGTATTTCGAATTGTGCCGGGTCTTGCGCCTCGATTCGATGTTGGAGCTGTGCCTGCACATCATCACAGAGTTCCGTGAAAATGGATGGCATGGACTCAGGCGTCACCTGTGGCCAGAGATCATGGGACGTATTGAACAACGCCATCAGAGCGCGGGCTGGTCCGTTCATGTGCATGATGCGAGCGGATGAGGAAAATACAATCATGCCAGAGGCATCATTCTGTGGCGAGGTTGCCTGGCTTTGCGAAAATGATTGTGGCATGCGTTTCCTTTCGGGGGAATGTTCTCCCCCCCTCTGTGCAAGAGTTGCACCCAACGATAGGTGCAGGAAGCGCGATTATCCCGTACATATCGACAGCAATGTGGTGGCTAAAGCCAGTTTGCGCACAAAGACTGTGTCATGGTGGCGGCAATTGAACAAGCCCGCTCCTCAGACCTAACTACTTCTTGCGAACCAGCATACGAATCGGGGTTCCCTCGAATCCATATTCCTCGCGGAGTTGGTTCTCCAGAAAGCGGAGGTAGGCGGGAGTGATATTGTCCGGGTGACCGACGAACAACGCAAAGACCGGTGGTTGTGTCGCGACCTGAGTCATAAAGGCAGACTTGGTGATCTTCGTCGGTTTACCTTTGCGCACCGGTAGGGGGTGCGTGGCGAGGATCTCCTGGAGAAATTTGTTTAATGCTCCGGTCGGGATCCGCTTTGAAAAAGCCGCGAATACTCTATCGATGGTCGGAAAGAGCTGGCTGAGTGAGTCGGGATGAGCGGCGGATGCGAAGAGGACTGGCGCCCAGGTCAGGAAGGGAAAGCGCCGCCGAAGCTCCAGTTCGACCTCCTGCCGGGCCTGGCTATCGCCTTCCCGGAGATCCCATTTATTCACCAGCAGGAAGCAGGCCCGTCCTTGCTTGATGATGATCCCGGCGATCTTGGTATCCTGCTCAGTCACGCCTTCTACAGAATCGAGCAGCAATATCCCGAGGTCGGACCGGCCGATGGCCAGGTGCGATCGGACTACGCTGTAGCCTTCGATCCCTCGATCGATCTTTCCACGCCGCCGAATACCGGCAGTATCGGTGAAGAGATACCGTCGGCCTTGATGGAGGGCGATCGAATCGATCGAATCCCTGGTGGTTCCCGGCACATCGCTGACCACCACTCGGTCCTCACCAAGCACGGCATTCACCAGCGTGGATTTGCCGACATTCGGTCGTCCAACGACGGCAATGCGGGGCATTGTCGTCTGCTCTGGGTTCTCATCAGGGACCGGAAGAAATGGATAGATGGCATCCAGGAGGTCGGAAACGCCGATGCCATGCTCCGCAGAAATAGGATAGAGCGTTTCCGTGCCCAACTGATAGAAATCCGCCACGAGCGTTTCGACCTTAGGGGTATCGATCTTGTTGATCACAACAAACAATGGTTTCGGCGTTCCGCGCAAGAGACGAACGACTTCCTGGTCCGGGGTCGTCAGCCCGGTCCGGCCATCCATCAGCAGGATCAACAGGTCTGCTTCTGCAATGGCGAGCTCCGATTGGCGCTTGATGAGGGCCAGCATGCCTTCCGAGGCCGATGGGTCCAGGCCCCCTGTGTCCACGAGGCGAAATGGCCGGTTCCGATAGGTGGCATCGGCGTAGTTACGATCCCTGGTGACACCCGGAACATCGTCCACGATGGCCGTTCGTCTGCCGAGCATGCGATTAAAGAGCGTCGATTTGCCGACGTTGGGGCGACCGATAATGGCGACAATCGGCGGGTGAGCCGTCGTTGCTGACAATACCGGAGCTGTCTGTAAGGGACTGGTTTTGGTGCTTTTTGTGCGTGGCATGGAGAATAGTTCTTCGACCGTAACATAAGAATTTTGGCAAACACAACCGGCTCGTCTTCTCGGGCGGCCTCCGCTATACTTTGCTCGTGACCCCTAACCCCTTACCCCTTACCCCTCACGTTGTCGGCTGGGACGAGATCGATGACGTCCTGCTCGATATGGACGGGACGCTGCTCGACCGCCATTTCGACAATTTCTTTTTCGAAGAGGAATTGCCGCGTCGTTATGCCGCGCTTCACGGCCTCCAGATAGAAGAGTCTCGGGACAAACTCATGGCCATGTACCGCTCAGTCGAAGGCGAATTGGCCTGGACCGATCTGCACTATTGGACGCAGCGGGTGGGGATCGACGTGGTGGCGTTACATCGTGAGTTGGACCATATGATCGGCTTCCTGCCCGGCGCGGAAGAATTCCTGCGCTACCTTCGCCAGATCGGGAAGCGTGTGACGATTGTCACGAACGCGCACGAGTCGGGTGTGTCGGTGAAAGTCGCCAAGACCGGGCTCGATCGGCATGTGGATCGCATCGTGAATGCGTTTGAAGTGGGGTATCTAAAAATGCGTCCGGAGTATTGGCCCAATTGTCAGCGGTTGCTGGGGTTTGACCCGGCAAGGTCTCTCTTCATGGATGATGATGAAGGCTGCCTAGTTGCGGCAAAACAATTTGGCGTCGCCCAGTTGATTCATAGTGCCAAGTCGAGCTCTCAGCTGCCGCCTACTCCGCTCGCCCAGTTTGTCTCAGTCACTGGTTTTTCTTCACTCCTCAACGGGCGGCCTGCGACATAGCAAGGTGCTGAAAACGTCCGCCAGTCTCTCTTGTTCATTTGGTTCATTTGGTTTGTCTTGTTTATTTGGTTGAACCAGATCAACGAAATAAACGAAACAAACCAGATAGACCAGAGAAACCAGATCAACTAGACAGACCGGGCCTGTGTCGTCTGAGCCCTGCCCTACGTCGATTCTTGTTGCTCCCACTGGTCTATGTTAGAGTCCATCCTCTTTTTCGAGACGAGAACGATTCATTCCCAGCATGAGCAAAACATACGATCATCACGCCCTTGAAGTGAAGTGGCAGGCCTATTGGGAGGAGCACCGGACTTTCCGCGTCGCTGACGACCGGGCCAAGCCAAAATTCTACTGCCTCGATATGTTCCCCTACCCGTCCGGATCAGGCCTCCACGTCGGACATCTTGAGGGATACACCGCGACTGACATCGTCTCCCGCTACAAACGTATGAAGGGCTTCAATGTGCTGCATCCGATGGGGTGGGACGCATTCGGGCTCCCTGCTGAACAATATGCGGTGAAGACGGGCATTCACCCCGCGATCACGACGGCGCAGAACATTGCGACGTTCAAGCGCCAGATGAAACGGGTCGGGCTGTCCTACGACTGGGAACGCGAAGTCAGTACGATCGACCCGGATTATTATCGCTGGACACAATGGATCTTCTTGAAACTGTTCGAGCGAGGGCTGGCCTATGTGGCGGAGGTGCCGGTGAATTGGTGCCCTGAGCTGGGGACGGTACTCGCCAACGAAGAAATTATCGATGGCAAGAGCGAAGTTGGCGGATTCGACGTGGTGCGTAAGCCGATGCGCCAATGGGTATTGAAGATCACGGCCTATGCCGATCGGCTGCTTGAAGATTTGAAGCTGGTCGAATGGCCGGCCAGCACATTGGAGATGCAGAAGAATTGGATCGGCCGCTCGATCGGCGCGGAGGTCGAGTTCGATCTGGCCGGCGTTCCTGGTACGGTTCGGATCTTTACGACGAGGCCCGATACCTTGTTCGGCGCCACCTATATGGTGCTGGCCCCTGAGCATCCGCTAGTAGCGGTCGTCACGACCGCCGATTGCCGCACCGAGGTTACTTCCTATCGCGAGGCAGCGGCCAGAAAAAGTGATCTCCAACGGCAGGAACTCGAAAAGGAAAAGACCGGGGTCTTTACCGGCGGCTATGCGGTGAATCCGGTGAATAAGGAACCGCTGCCCATTTGGATCGCTGACTACGTGTTGATGGGCTACGGGACCGGGGCCATTATGGCTGTGCCGGCGCACGACGAGCGAGACTGGGTTTTTGCGAAGACCTATGGCTTGCCGATCCGCGAAGTGATTGTGGGTGGTCAGGTTGAACGAGAGGCCTTCGTCGAAACCGGCAAGGGGGCCGTCGTCAATTCCACAACGCCGGACAGAAGTTTTACCATCGATGGGTTGACGCCGGATGACGCCATTCCGAAAATCACGGCCTGGTTGGAATCGCAGGGCAAGGGCCGCAAGGCGGTGAACTATAAGTTGCGGGATTGGCTGTTTGCCCGTCAGCGGTATTGGGGCGAGCCCTTTCCGATTGTGTGGGTCGATGGCCAAGCCCTTCCGCTTCCGGAAGAGCAGTTGCCGCTGCTGTTGCCGGAGACCAACAACTTCAAACCGTCCGGGAACGGCGAAAGCCCGCTCGCAAATTTAACCGACTGGCTGACGACCATCGATCCGATCAGTGGGGCGCCGGCCCGCCGTGAAACCAACACGATGCCTCAGTGGGCCGGTTCTTGCTGGTACTATCTGCGGTTTATCGATCCAAAAAATCAGGGGCAACTCGTCGATCCGGCACAGGAGCATTATTGGATGCCGGTGGATCTCTATATCGGCGGCAGCGAACATGCGGTGCTGCATTTGCTCTATTCACGCTTTTGGCACAAGGTGCTGTACGACATCGGGGCGGTCAGTACGCCGGAGCCGTTTAAGAAACTGGTGCATCAAGGGATTGTGCTGGGGGAAGACAACCAGAAAATGTCGAAATCCCGTGGCAACGTCGTGAATCCCGATGAGATCATGGACCAGTTTGGGGCCGATGCGGTGCGGCTCTATGAAATGTTCATGGGCCCGCTGGAGGCGGTGAAACCTTGGAGCACGAGGGGCGTAGAAGGGGTCACGCGCTTTCTTGAGCGGGCTTGGCGGCTTATGGTGAATGAAGAAGGCCGGCTCTCCAGCATCGTGGCGGGGACGGTTCCCACCCTCGAACACCAACGGTTGCTCCACCAGACGATCAAGAAGGTGACGGAAGACATCGAAGGGTTGCGGTTTAACACCGCGATTTCTCAGATGATGGTGTTTACCAACGAGATGACGAAAACCGAGCAGCGTTCCCGATCCTTGATCGAGCCATTCGTCTTGCTTCTGGCGCCCTTCGCGCCCCATCTGGCTGAGGAACTATGGGAGGTGCTGGGTCATAAGCCGAGTATTTCTCAGGAGTCTTGGCCGGTCTTCGATCCGGCGCTGACCGTCAGTGATCGATTGACCATCCCGATCCAGGTGAATGGGAAGTTGCGGGCTAAACTCGACGTGGGAGCCGATGCCACTCGCGAGCAGGTCGAAGAGCTGGCTCGTGCGCAGATCGCTGAGTGGCTACAGGGCAAAGAACCAAAGAAGATTGTGTATGTCGAAAAAAAACTGATGAACTTTGTGGTGTAGCGATGCGGCAAGTAAAAAGTTTAAAGTTTAAAGGTAAAAGGGGATGCTCAGAAACTTTTTACTTTTGCCTTTTTACTTTGTCCTTGACGTTGAGCCTGTCGCTCAGCGCATGCGGCTATCAGTTCCGTGTGGAGGGAGCCGGGCCTACGATCGGGGGAGCGGAGGCGACCTCCTCTTCTACGTCAACGCCTCCGCGGCTGGTAATCCAGGTCTTAGAGAATAGGAGTTTTGAACCCAACTTGGAGACCCGATATACCAACTATCTGCGCCATGAGTTTTCGTCCGGCAGCGGTGCGCAGATAGTGTCGGAAACTGAGGCCGCCGATCTTGTGCTGTCCGGGCAAATTCTCTCGGTGACACTTCCGACGCTCAGTTTCAGCCAGACCACCACGCTTGAAAGCCGCGCAGAGGTCGTGGTGATCGTTAAGGTGGAGGAAACCAGGACACAACGTCTCGTGTGGGCGCAAACGGCGAAGGGCGCCTCGGAGTTTTTTGTCACGCCCGACCTGCAATTTAACCGTGTCCTCCAGAACCGGGCCTTGGAACAAGCCGGCCGTTTTATCGCTGAGGACTTGGCGTCTCGCTTTCTGCTCCAGTTGGAATCGGGGCAGCTGGCAAAGCCGACCGAGCGCCCAGCGTCGGACAGCGCGGGCAGCAACGTCAAATAAATCGGAATCCACTGTGGCCTCAGCTATTTCACATGCCCAACTCACCGCGCAGCTTGCGCAAGGAACGGTTGCGCCGCTGTACCTGGTGGTCGGTGAGGAGGATTTGCTGCGCGATATGGCTCTGGGTGCCCTGAAGTCCGCGTTATTGGGAGAGGGCGAGAGCGATTTCAATTGCGATTTATTCTATGGAGACGACGTGAGCGGTGCAGAGATTGTCACCTGTGCCTCTGAAGTAGCCGTATTTGCGGCTCGGCGAGTCGTGGTAGTGAAAGCGGCTGATAAACTTCCAGCCCGGGAGTGCGACGCCATCCTTTCCTATCTGAAGGGGCCGAATGACTCCACGTCCGTGATCTTCGTCGCACCAAAGCTTGATGGGCGGCTCAAGTTCACCCAGGCGCTGGCAAAGGTTGCCGTGACAGTCGATTGTTCCCCCCTCAAAGAGGCACAGTGGCTTCCTTGGCTGAAACAGGATGCCGAGCGGGTCGGAGTTCGGCTCAATGGGGAGGCTATCGAGCTACTGAAAGAGGTGTGTGGTGGCTCGCTCTATTCGGTCAGGCGTGAGCTGGAAAAGCTGGCTTCGTATGTCTCGCCCGGCCAGGTTGTTACTGTCGGCGATGTGGCGACGTTGCGCGGCACGGAGCCTGGCGCTTCGGTATTTGATTTGACATTGGCGATCGGCGGGAAAGACCGCGGGCGGGTGTTGGCGATTTTGGCCAGGAATCTGGAAGCGGGAGAGGCTCCACTGAGAATTCTTGGCTCGCTGGCCTGGCAATACCGGAGACTGTGGAAGGTGAAGGAAGTCGCCAAGCAAGGGGGCCGTGAAGGGGAGGCCGCCCGGACTTTGCGCATGGATCCCTACAAGGTGCGGGCGTTTCTCGATCAGTTTCCTGACGCGCACTTGCATGAAGCGCTTCGATTGTTTTTGGATGCCGATGCCAAGTTGAAGGGTGGAAGCGGTGGGCGCCCCGCGCGAATTCTTGAAGACCTGTTGTTGCGGTTATGCAATCGCGCAGCGGTCAAAGTGCCTCCTCCTTCATCGGGCCGTGGCGTTGCGGCACCGCAAGCGATGAAGGGGAGAACCATCTCGAATGTGCGAACGATTACGGGCGGGAAGCAGACAAGGCGTTGACGTGGACCGTGAGGCGCCCAATGCGGCGCGAGGCCGTATTCGGCTTCATCACACCTTTTGTCACGGCCTTACCGAGGGCCGACGTGGCTTGTCGCAAAGAGACTTTCGCATCCTCGACCTTCTTTTCGGCCACGGCCGCTTGGACTTTCTTGACGAGGCTCTTGAGGGCGCCCAGCGTCGCACGGTTACGGTCGCGATGCTTAATAGCTTGGCGGGCTCGGCGAATGGTCGATTTATGTACAACCGGCATAGTAGACTCCTCTGAAAAAAGAGCGTATTTGTACCATAGGGCTCGATGAAGCGTCAAGGTAGCTATTCTTCAAAGGAACAAGCCTATGCCAACCATTATTGCCCGTGACCGCTTAATCCTCGCCCTCGATGTGCCCTCACGCGCTGAGGCTGAGCGGCTTCTCGATCGGGTGCAGGATAAAATTGTCTTCGTGAAGGTCGGGCTCGAACTGTACACGGCTGCCGGACCGGAGATGGTTCAACACCTGATCGCGCGAGGAAAGCGGGTGTTTCTGGACCTCAAGTTTCTTGATATCGAAGAGACTGTTCGTCGGGCCACTGCGCGGGTTGCGGCGATGGGCGTAGAATTCTTGACGGTCCATGCCAACCGCAAGGCGCTGGTCGCAGCGGTCCAAGGCCGTGGAACATCCACACTGAAACTGTTGGCTGTGACGGTGCTGACCAATTTCGACACCCATGATCTTCGGG
>JAABQN010000199.1 GCA_011391455.1 Nitrospiraceae bacterium | reverse complement strand
TGGGAAGATCGTGGCGTTGGGACTGGTCAGCATCTTGCGGGCCATCTCTTCGATGACCTTGTCCTCATTCTCCTCCAACAACCCATAGTAAAGTCCTTGCCCTGGGTCAGGCAGCGCGACCCCCAACTGAGCCGCCGACGGTGGATGGAATCCGGCCGGCCCCGGAACAATGATGCGCTCTCTTGTATCGATCGTCGTTGCCACTCCCGTACCTCCCTAATTACCTATCACAATCATTGGATTAGACAGGACCGCGACGGTGGTTTTCTCTTCATACCGAATGTTATCGGTAACGGCAGCCAGCGGTAATTGATCGATCATAATCATCTTAATGGCATTATTTTTTGCCATCGTGTCGCACACCCACACACAGAGAGCACAACCCTTGCACCGATCCACCGCTATGTAAGCAGTGCCGTACTTGTAGCCCTTATCCGTCCCCATGGTTTCGCTATACTGAATGGTATTCGCTTCAGGACAATATTGCGTACAGAGCTTGCAGCTCTTCGAGGCACATATCTCAACATCGATATTGGCTACCAGATACATGGTGCTCCTTCGTGCTAAATCCTAGTTAGGCGCTAACGGTCGCACGGGCTTCCGACCGTTTGACCGATGCTGCAGCCCAACCGTGATCGACTGCGTAGTTCCAGCCGGCCTGAATCACCGCCACATTTTTATCGATCAGCTCCTGCTTCTTCTTAAATTTCCGCTCGACGACACTATCCAAGGCCGCAGTTCCGCCGGAGACGACAAATCCTTTACCAAGAAACCGGTCCTTCACCGACAGCTCCAGCGCGTCAACCGAGGTCAGTCCCGTGATCGCTCCGATGCAACCCATCAAAGCCATGTTCGTCGCGAGGTCCATTCCCGCAACGTCGAGGGACAGCTTGGTGGCAGGGAAATAGTAGAGCTTTGCTCGGCGCTCTTCTAACTCACGCTGCTGATCCCTGTGAAGGCTCATCGGACCATCGTTGTTGATCAACGCAATCCCATCCTCCTTCAGCCCGAAGTAGAACGGCATCGTATAGGACTTGCCGTGGGTAATCACTTGTGGGTGGAAGATAATGATGATGTGCGGGAAGGTAATTTCGCCGATTTCATAAATCGGTTCATCCGACACACGGACGTAGCTCTCGACCGGCGCCATCCGTTTTTCCGACCCATAAAACGGAACGATCGTGCTTTCACCGCCGGCATGGATCACTGCGGTACTCAGAATGTGTGACCCCGTCACGACACCCTGACCGCCGACCCCTGCCATTCGTATGTTGAAGCGCTTTGCCATATCCGAGTCTCCTTCCGAATCGTTTACGCCTTGTTTGGAATTGCTGCGGCAGGAGCAGCCGCCTTCGGAAGATAGTCTTTGTAGCCATACCGCTCGGTCAAATACTGCTTGGCTTCATCGCTCACATATTCCGTGAACTGATACCGATCGTTCTCAACGGTCTTCGCATCTTCCATCACCTTGTCGGTTGGAATCGCGTATTCGATGTTACAGGAGGTGTAGGCTTGAATGTAGGTCGAGCCCACTTCGCGGGCAATTAACACGGCCTTCTTGATGACACTCTCGACGCGGCGGGGATTGTTCGGAACCACAGTGGCCACGTAGGCGCATCCGGCGACCTTCGCCATCTGCAACATGTCCATCTTCTCGAACTTCTTCCCCAACGGAGCCATCTTCAGGACGGCGCCACGGTTGGTCATCCCGCTCTCCTGCCCGCCGGTGTTGCCATATACTTCGTTGTCCAACATGATCGTGGTGAATCGTTCCTTTCGGAACCAGGAATGGAGCACTTGCTGGAAACCGATATCCGCCGTTCCGCCATCTCCCGCCATGACGACCACATCTTTCGGCTTATCACCGAACCGCAGCCGAAGCCCGCGGGATAGCCCGCTCGCAACGCCGTTCTGATCGCCGTAGTTGCCGTACACAAACGGGATCGCAGCCTGTGAAATCGCTAACCGTCCACAACCTGCCGTACCAACAGTGATGGTGTCTTCAGGATTAGGGAAGGCAATGATCGCCAGTCGGATGAACAGGGTCATCGCGCAACCGGCGCACATGGGATGCTCTTCAAGAATTTCCTTGAAGCTTCCCATTTGAGAAACAGAAATTTTCTTTCCAAATGGACCGTGTTCGACCATATCCCGATATTCTTTTGGCATGAACTTCTCGAATCCACCGGAAAATTTTACATAATCAAGACTCATCGGAACACCTCCCTCTATCGTGGCAACGGCGACCCATTGCCTGTCGGAAAGATACGACTATATGCAACAACGCAGGAGTTCGAGACTGAATGAACTGGGCTGAATATACGCTCAGAGAGTCGATATGGTAACAAAGCCTAAAAAAGACTGTCAATGAGAAACGTCTATACCCTCCTCGAACTGCACACGAACCAGGCGATAATATAACTTCCTGATAATCAACGCAACTTTTCAGAAGGCCCACCATGCTAAAAAGAAGGCCTAGCACGGTCCTGGCCTGTAGGCCATTCGCCCTAACCACTTACATTTCGCCCGGTTTCCACCTCAGGCGAAAAGGCGACTGATTTAGCAGGACTGGAAAGAGAGATTGCCGATTCCGTAAAACCTGTCTAGACTATACCCCTATGTCAACACGCGTAATCATCCTTGGGGAAGACGAAGGCGCTCAGCACGCCGGCGGAGTCCATAAGCGCCCTCCGATTCCGGATAGTTCGCTCAAAGCCGAGTGCCCGAAGTTCATGAGCCACGGCCCCTGCGGAGGCGTCCGAAAAGGGGGATTGTGTGAGGTGTACCCTGAGATGACTTGCCCCTGGGTGACGCTCTACATTCAACTGGAAAAAATCGGCCAAGTAGAATGGATGAAACAAGTCTAGGAAGACGTGAGGGGCGTTCAAGCCGTAAGGGGTGAGGCGTGAGGCGTAAGGGGTCAACAAAAAAACAGCGGACCACGAAGCTGGGGTACAACGAGGACCATGCAAAGAGTGGTATTACCGATCCTTTGCCGGGCATCGAAACGTTTCCGAACCAATACAAGGGCTACGAAATCACCATCGAGATCCCGGAATATACCGCGATCTGCCCGAAAACTGGCCTTCCGGATTTCGGCGTCATCACACTGCACTACATGCCGGACAAAGACTGCTTGGAGTTGAAGTCGCTGAAGATGTATCTCCACGAATATAGAAACCTCGGCATCTTCTACGAAAACGCCGTCAATCGAATCCTCCACGATGTCGTGAAGGCTTGCCGCCCCGTGCATGCAAAAGTCACGGGCACCTTTGCCGCAAGAGGTGGACTGCGTAGCGTGATCGAAGCAAAATATCCTTGAGCCCAGAATCCTATGCCCCTACCCTGCTCCCTCACGCGCCTTGTTCCAATTCGGCCACGTGATAGCTCTGAGTGTGAAGGTTTTTAGTGTTGAAGTTTCCGTTGTGAGCTCTCGGTCTTTAACTCAACACTCGAAACTCAAAATTCATAACTATTGAACATGGCCACCTACGCAATCGGCGACATTCAAGGCTGCTTTGCTTCCTTCCGACAACTCCTGGACCGGATTGCCTTCACTCCCAGCTCCGATAGGCTTTGGCTGGTTGGAGACCTTGTCAACCGAGGCCCCGACTCTTTGGGTACTCTCCGGTTCATCAAAAGTCTGGGTACATCCGTTCGTCTCGTCTTGGGAAACCATGATCTATTTTTGCTGGCAGCAGCCGAAGACATTACAACACTGCGTCCCAAAGATACGATCCAGGACATACTTTCCGCCTCCGATCGCGCCGATCTCATCGATTGGCTGAGGCGCCAGCCGCTTCATCATCGTAAAGGATCGTTTCTTATGGTCCATGCCGGCGTCCTGCCACAATGGACCATTGAAGAAGCAGCGGCTCTAGCGCATGAGGTGGAAACCGTACTCCGTGGGCCAGAGTATCGAGCCTTTCTTCAAGCGCTCTTTCATGGACCAACCTCGCAATGGAATCCCTCGCTCAAGGGACTCGAACGTCTCGTGAGTATCGCCCGTGTGTTGACCAGACTCCGAACCTGTACGCCAACCGGTGAGATGTCGAACTTTTCAGGTTCTCCAGACGAAACTCCCGTCGGCTTCACTCCCTGGTTTCGCATCCCCGATCGGCGCAATACCAGCGCGACAATCATCACAGGCCATTGGGCGGCACTAGGGCTACACCTGGAGCCCCATCTGCTTGCCATCGATAGCGGATGTGTATGGGGTAAAAAATTGACAGCGATTCGGCTGGAGGACCGCTCCGTCTTTCAAGTCGATTGCGCGGAT
>JAABQN010000198.1 GCA_011391455.1 Nitrospiraceae bacterium | reverse complement strand
AGACACGTTGAATTCCTGAGCTCAGTAAGATGAGTCTGACATTTCCCGTTGAGGCAAAGCTCAAAGACGGCTCGCCGGTTCAGTTGGTGCTGGCCGACAATCAGGATATTGAACCTCTGCGGAGCCTCTACCGGGTCATCGTCGAAGAGGGGACGTCGTACCCGCATGACCGGTTCCCGGATGAGGATGCCTTCATGGACTATTGGTTTCGCGGGAAGAGCACGGTGGCGGCCTATGTGCCGGACCGTGCCCGTGCTGCGGGCATGGCCGGGGCGTTTTACCTCAAGCCGAACTGGCCGGGGCGGGCTAGACAAGTAGCGAACGCCGGCTTCATTGTCGCGCCAGACTGGCGCAACAAAGGCTTGGGATGGCTGTTGGGCGCTACGATGCTGGCCTACGCCAAGCAACTCGGCTACCGTGGCGTGATCTTCAATCTGGTGTTTTCTGAAAACGTGGCCGCGCGCCGTCTCTGGGAAAAACTTGGTTTCAAAGAACTGGGTGTGATCCCCGGTGCGGTGCGAAAGAACGATGGGACATATCAGGACTCGATAATTATGTTTCGATCGTTGCTTGAAAGTTAGACTGACTCTTTTCATTGTTCCAAACTGGCTGTGGAAAAACTCTGTGCGCACGCCGGAATTTCATTGGTTTATAGGTCTGGGACAAACCCGGTCTGTCTGGTTGATCTGGTCTATCTGGTTGGTCTGGTTCAACCAAATAAACAAGACAAACCAAACAAACCAATTAAACGAGACAGACTGAACAGACCAAATGAACAAGTCGGGCTGGCGGACTTTTTCAGCATCCTGCGAGGAGTAACCTTATGCCAAGTGAAGTAGCCCTGGAAGCCACGCGCCGGGCTTGGCGCGAGTTGGGGTTTTTCTGCGGTCGAGATGCTGCTGCGAATGAGTGGCGCATTATCGGGTCGGTGAAGGGGTTGAGGATGTTCGCAGCCGAAATACGCAAGTACGCTTCCAATCCGGCGCACGATCGGCTGTCGGAGTACACGCAGTTCGGACCTGCCATGAATCTCGAAGTGGGCACCTCGCATCAAACGGAAATCACGGAGCAGTGGATCGGTGGTCCATTGGTGGACCTTCTCCGTCTCGCGACGCTGATTGAGCAGAGCGCTCAGGCCAATGTAGTCGGGAAGCGCATTGCGTTGCGCTCGAATTTCTCGCCCATGGCCCCCTATGAGCTCATCCTGGACGTGCGCGATGAGGCCTTCGATCCTGCGTCCGCCGATCCGAACTGTTGCTGAAGGTGGGGTGAGTGTGGAGGAGCGGTCCGCGGTGTACGACCGAACAGTGCTTCGTCGGTTATAGTGCAGGTGACAGCTGCCGTGCTTGACAAGTGATACCTTGAAAGGTAACACTTGTGAATGGGTAAGATCCGTCGGGGTGGCTATATCTTTGTCACCTGGAAAGGCGACCATTCTCCCCGGCATGTACATGTGTATCGCGATGGGGTGCTCATTGTGAAATGGGATTTGGATAACAGGAAGCCGATGGTAGGGAAATCCACGCGGCGTGTTCGCTTGTTGATCGAACAACTGGAATTCGAAGGAGCGCTATGAAGATCCAGTCTGTCATCCCCAACAATCGCAAGAGGGCATTCCAGGTGAAGGCATCGAAGAAGCTATTTCAGCTTCCGTACTCGAAAGTCGAGCCTCAGCCCAGTGCTATCGATCCGATTGCCCGGGTCTTTGTCGATAAAGAGCTTGGAAGTGAAGGGTTCACCTATGTGTTGGAGTCTGGCAAGGAAGGAACGGTCCACGGTGAACAGGTGTTGGAATACAACCAGGATCCGCACTATTTGCGGGATACGCTGCTGTATAAGTTGACGATGGAGGCACAGAAGCGAGTCGACGCCAGTCCCCTGTCGAAGCGTGAAATTGTCAGACGGCTTGGAACCTCGGCCACGCAGTTCTATCGTTTGCTCGATCAAACGAACTACCGCAAGTCGGTTGACCAACTCTTGTCCCTACTGCATGTTCTGGATTGCGATGTCGACCTTCTGGTGCGAACGAAGACCTCGTCAGGAAAAGCCGCATGAGGGATGATTGTGAGTACAGTAGCTAATGCCCTGCAATCTCGTCCAGGATCTCTTGCATCTCCTGCTTGGGCAGCCCCTTCAGCATCGCCTTGGCTTTCTGTAAATCAGGCGTGACGCCGAGGCCGTTGCCATAGATGCGCGCCAGGGTTTTCTTTGCCGGAATAAAACCATCGGCCGCAGTGGTGGCAAAATAGGTCAGGATACGCTTATCGAATTGAGCGAGACGGGTATCGAGGCCGGTTTCATACAGGCGCGCCAGCTCGTCGTGCGCAGACTCGCCCAGTGCATAGGCTTCGGCAAACAGAGCTGTGATTCCATTGGAGGCTTGGCTGTCTTTGAGCAGGGCGATGCCCAATGAATCGCTCGGGCTCGTTCTGGCTGTATCCGGGTAGTCAGCCCAGAGTTCGTCGCGATATTGCCTGAAAGCTTCGATGGTATCATGCCGACGACGCTCAGCCTGGTCGGACGATAGCGCTTGGCGGCGAAGCTGCGAAAGGGCTTCCGCCGCTCGCTGCTGGCCGAACTCGACGGCCTTGGTCCACCAGCGGATCGCCAGCGTCAGATTTTTCTCAACGCCCTGTCCGTTGCGATAGGCGTTCCCCATGAAGTACTGCGCCTGAGGAATCCCGCCGATCGCCGCATTTTCCATAAGCTGCGCCGCTTCCTGATGCCGATTCGTCAGTTTCAATGCCAGTGCAAGACGATAGCTGGCGTCGAGAAAATTGGGTTGTAGTTCCAATGCCTGGCGATAGGACTGGATCGCGGCTGTGAGATTACCCAGCGAGTGTTGGACGTTGCCCAAGCTGTAATGCGCCTGTGTGAGTTGAGGCTCGAGCATGATAGCTTCCATCAAGGCTAGGGCTGCCTCATGCTTATCTTGTTTGGCCATCAGTGTGACACCGAGTTGCAGATAGGCTCTGGCGTTGTTCGGTTTGAGCTTGAGCGCCATGCGGCATTCATCGAGCGCGGCATCGAGATCGCCGATGCGGTAGAGCCCTTGTGCCAACTTCAGCCGGTCGTCTGCGTTGTCCGGTGACAGACGGACTGCGTTGCGCAATTCACCCAGCGCCATCACAGCGTCCTCTTGCTCGTGCGGCAAGAGCTCGGGGAGCTGGTGCGTATCTGTCGATAGGGGAGCAGGCGGGGTTTCGGAAGATGGCAGCGGAGACTCGTGCGGCAAGAGTTCCGGGGGCGCCTGTTCATTCGTAGGCATGGGAGCAGGCGCGGTTTCGGAAGACGGTGGAGAGGATTCGACCACCGGGGGCGGCTCGTTCCCAGGCGTCTGGGCGCACGATGAATGGGCGAGAAACCCAGTGGTCAAGGACGCGAACAAGAAGGTCAGGAGCAGCAATCGACGACGCATCAAAACCTGTGACCCTCCAAGCCTGTTCTCAACGACGGACTGTATTATAGCACTGAATTCATGTCGGCAGCCTGATGGAATTTGTTCTCCTTCGCCAAATACCCCGTAGCTCCCGGCCTTCGTAGCCGAAGTGACTACTTCGGCGGAGTAGGCTGCTACGGGAATGAAGGCGAGGAGAACCCTCCATAGCCTTGGCGAAGGAGGGTAGTGGCTTCGCAGAATTTCGCAAGATACCCCCGCAGCTTGCTGCGGGGAGCTTCATTGAGTGACGCGCCGGCTCGATATTCAACGAGTAGTCTGAATCGCCGACTGCAGTAGCTGGACCGCACTCTGAATCTCAACCCCTGAACGGAATAGAGGCTCGTGCGGCACTCGCCAGACTGGTTCGAGAGGGGCCGGGTCGGTGGCTAGTCGGGGAATGACATGCCAGTGGATGTGGGGGAGCTGGTTGCCGAGGAGTTCGTAATTGATCTTCTTGGCTTCATAGATCTGAGCGAGGATTTTGGCGATGCGGCTGACATCCTCCATCAGCAGAATTCGTTCCGTGGGAGCCAGATGAAACAGTTCTGTCGCGTGGCGTTTGAAGACGACGACGGTCCAGCCGGGGAAGAATTGATCGTCATGCAAATAGGCCCTGGAGAGGCTCAAATCTGCGATGAAATGGTCTTCTCTCGGCCAGCTGCCCTGGCAGGCCTTGCACGTGGGATCTGTCATAGCTTGGTGGCTTTGCGCCACTCCTTAGATCTTCGCTTAACCTTGACCTCAACCTCAGCCTTCCTTGTTCCTTCGGCT
>JAABQN010000197.1 GCA_011391455.1 Nitrospiraceae bacterium | reverse complement strand
AGAATGCGGCCATGGTGGAGATCAATCCGCTGGTCATCACCGGCGACAAAAAGCTGATCGCACTGGACGGCAAGGTCTCGTTCGACGACAACGCGCTGTTCCGGCATGCAGATGTACAGCAGATGCGTGATCTCAACGAAGAAGATCCGCTTGAGATCGAAGCGGGAGAAAATAATCTGAACTACATCAAGTTGGACGGCAACATCGGCTGCATGGTGAACGGCGCAGGCCTGGCCATGGCGACAATGGACGTCATCAAGCTGGCGGGCAGCGAGCCGGCAAACTTTCTGGACGTCGGCGGTGGCGCGACGAAAGAAACGGTGGCGGCCGGCTTCAGGATTCTGCTGAAGGATCCAAACGTGAAGGGTATCTTCATCAACATCTTCGGTGGGATTGTTCGTTGCGAGAGGATTGCCCACGGCGTGATCGAAGCGGCCAAGGAAGTGAAGATCAATGTGCCGTTGGTCGTTCGGCTGCAGGGGACGAATGCAGACGAAGGCCGCAAGTTATTGGCCGAGTCCGGCCTGAAGCTTGAGGTGGCCAACGATCTGTGGGAAGCGGCGCAAAAAATTGTGAAGTTGACTGGAAAAGCGGCGTAGGAGATGAGGGAGGTGCGGGGCCAAGTCCCTGTGCTCGCGCAACGCGCGGCCTCAGAAGGCCCTCGTTGGACGCGCGCAGTGGGGACTTAACCCCGCACCTCCAAAAGTTCGCTTCCCAGTCATGGGGAAGATGGAATAAGAAAGAAAAGAGGGTATCGTGAGCATTTTAGTTAATAAGAATACGCGGGTGGTGGTGCAGGGGATTACTGGCAAGGAAGGCTCGTTCCATGCGACGCAGTGCAAGGCTTATGGGACGCAGGTTGTGGCAGGGGTCACGCCAGGCAAGGCGGGGCAGGAGGTCGAGGGCATTCCGGTTTTCAATACCGTTCGCGATGCGGTCAAGAAAACCCAGTGCGACACGTCGCTGATCTTTGTGCCTCCGCCGTTTTGCGCCGATGCGATTTTGGAAGCGGCTGAAGCCGGGATCAAGTTGATCATTTGCATCACCGAGGGCATTCCGGTGAACGACATGGTCAAGGTCAAGCGCGCGCTCCGTGGCAAAGAAGTCCGACTGATTGGACCGAATTGTCCCGGTATCATCACCGTCGATGAAGCGAAGATCGGGATCATGCCTGGGTTCATCCATAAGAAGGGTGTGGTGGGCGTTGTGTCTCGCAGCGGGACCCTCACCTACGAAGCCGTGCATCAGCTCACGACAATGGGATTGGGTGAAACGACGTGCGTCGGGATCGGCGGCGATCCGGTCAATGGCACAGGCTTCGTCGATGTGTTGGCGTTGTTCGAGAAAGATCCAGAGACTCAGGCGGTTGTCATGATCGGCGAGATCGGCGGCGATGCGGAAGAGAAAGCCGCTGAGTTCATCAAGAAGAACGTGAAAAAGCCAGTCGTCAGCTTCATTGCCGGCATCACAGCTCCTCCAGGGCGCCGCATGGGCCATGCTGGGGCCATCATTTCCGGTGGCAAAGGCACCGCGACAGAAAAGATGAAGGCGCTCGAAGCGGCTGGTGTCCGAGTGGTGAAGAACCCGGCTGAGATCGGCAACGCGGTGAAGCTTGCGCTCGGGCGGTAGGCATAAAAATCACGTCCAGGTCTTGTTCATTTGGTCTGTTTGGTTTGTCTGGTTTTTTGGTTGAACGAAACTAACCAAATGAACCAGATAAACGAAACACTCCAGATCAACCAGATAGCCAGGGCTTATCTCAGACAGTCTGATACTCAAGCTCTCGCGTGCAAAAATAGCTTCTCCGCATCTTGTTAGCCTTACATCTGTTTGGTCTTCTCTCCAGGAAGGTCAGGTTATTTCCCTTCTTCTGTTAGGTTATTCATGTTAGGCTGATCCCATGCGGGTATTTCTCATCCACGTTCGCGACCCACAGTTCTACGCACTTCCGGCTAAAACACGAGCAAAAAACGGCCGTATCCGGGTCATGGGCTTTCCGCCCATCGGCATCATGTCCCTCTCGTCGGTCCTCAAGCAGGCCGGCCACGAATGTGTGATGTTCGATCAGGCGAACCCCGATACGCCGAACGAAGTGATCCTCGAGGAAATCAACCGGCAACAGCCGGCGTTGATTGGCCTCAGTTTCCTCAGCACCACCAGCTATCCCTACGCGAAGATCCTGGCCCGCCAGATTCGCGCCGCCAACTCGAAGGTCAAATTGGCTTTTGGTGGCGTCTTTGCGAGTTTGAACGCTGCATTGGTCAAACTGCAGTGTCCTGAAGTGGATTTCATCTGCAAGGGAGACGGTGAGCAATTGCTCCTCGATCTGCTCGAACGGATCGATGACCCAGCCGATGTCGCGGGGCTGACCTGGGCCAAGGACGGCCATGTCGTCCAGAATTCCGGCCGGCCGATGGAGCGCCATCTCGATCAGTGGCCCTTCCCAGATCGCGAAGGTCTTCCGCTCGACTTTATCGAGTCGATGCCGCTCGATGTGCCGGCGGTGCTCTCGATGGAGCGGTTCACGACGATGCAAACCTCACGCGGCTGCCCCTGGCCCTGCGTGTTCTGTGACATTCCGATCTTCAACGAAGGCAAGTGGCGCGCGCGGAGCGCTCAGCACGTGGTGAAGGAACTCAAGTATCTCGAAGAATGCGGCTACGGGTCCGTCTATTTTGTCGACGACCATTTCCTGCTCCAACCCAAGCGGATCGAGGCGATTTGCCAAGGCGTGATGGACGAAAAACTCTCGATCCAATGGGGCATCGAAGGGCGCGTGGACTCGGTGGCCCAGCATTTGTTTCCTGCCATGGCCAAGGCCCATTGCCGGACGGTCATGTTCGGAATTGAAAGCGGGAGTCAGAAAATTCTCGATCGTCTCAAGAAAGAACAGACGTTGGAAGAAGTGGCTACCGCCGTCAAGAACGCCAAGCAGGCCGGCATCGAGATCGTGCACGGCTTCTTCACCGTAGGCAACCCCGATGAGACGGTTGAAGATATGAATGCAACATTCGACCTGGCCTCCAAGCTGCCGCTCGACACGTTCGGCTTCAATCGGCTCTGTGTGTATCGGGGAACTCCGCTTTGGCAGGAATATGTGAAGCGCGGGTTAGTCAGCGAAACTGCCGATTGGTACAAGTATTTCAAATGCTCCACGATCGATCCGACCTGCTTGCCTGGGGAAGTGATCAATGAGGTCCGCCGTCAAGGGCTCAAGCGCCTGTTCATCTACAAAATCCTGCACTATCCCATCCAGACGTTCCGGTTGCTGCGGCGGTTCCTCCGCTTCATGCCGGCGCGGGATGTGGCCTATATCCTCATCAAACCGTTTCTGGGCCAAAAGAAAGGCGCCACCAAGGCTGAAGTGCTGTCCCGCGCCGTCGAACATGCGGATATAAAAGATGCTGCGGCAGAGCTGACCCAGATGACGGACGACATGCTCGAGACCGTGATGGAAGAGTCGCGATTGGAACGGTTACGCATTCAACAAGAAGCAGAAGGATCGCGCGAGTTGCCGATGGTCCACAGCCGCTAACGCAGGTTCTTGGCAGCCCGCTTAGCCGATCATGACGTAGGCGCCAAATCCGATAATAGCCGCAAGCAGTGCCACGCTCAACATTACCTTCTCATGCCCGCACATCCCCGCTTGTGCCTTGCAGACCGCTAGGGAACACATGATCGCCATTGTGGCCTCCATCGGATCAGATGATGAACCGTCGTGTATAAAACGATACGCCGCTCAGAATGCATAGTCAATGTCGATCCGGTGATTCCCCGCCATTCACCCGCTGCCCGCTCCAGCAAATAATCCAGTAGTCGCTTTGCCGGCTGTGGAAAGATCAATTTGTGGTTCGACAAGCTCACCACGAACGGAATAAATTTTTGATTCTCAGCATCGTCTCCGTTCGCCCTGAGCTTGTCGAAGGGTGGCAGGGAGTTTTTCTACAGACGGCTAAGAGGTGAATCGTTGAAGAGGGCCTACTAAAGGAGCACCTGCTTTGTTTCATCCAGGTGCTTTTGGAGGTACTGCATGAAGGGTGTGCCGCCTGTTCCCACGGCCGTGGGGTTGCTCTCACGGGTTTGGTGCTGGCGGTGGATGTAACTGTCGGCGTAGCCGATGTGGATCTCCCGAAACTGTGCGAGGAGATCGGCACAGGCGCAATAAGCAGTCCAGAGATCGTGGGTGCGGAGTTTTCGATCGCGAACATAGCCGGCGAGCAACGGGCGGCCACGATCATCGGCGGGGGCTTCTAGGACTTGAATGAATGCGCGATGGCGAGGC
>JAABQN010000196.1 GCA_011391455.1 Nitrospiraceae bacterium | reverse complement strand
CGTTACCCCCATTATCCCTCTTCTCCCAGTACCCCTCTACACCGGGCCTTACCTTACCCCCTGTATCCCTTTACCCCTTTATTCCTCTATCCCTGTGCCCCTACTTTTGTGAGTACCATCGATAGCCTTTGTTCTCCGAAAAGCTGGTTTTGGGAGCCCCACCAGGCTTTTCAAGTAACAAGACTTTGAAGTCGAGGAGACCGAACCAGGCAGGGTCTGCCACGTCGTGATAATGGCAGCCGTGGAGTTTCGTGAGCATATCGCCCAGGACATACTGCAACTCTTTCTCCTGGTAGGCTCGCACGATGAACGGCTTGTTCATGGCCTGACAGAATCGTTGAATAGTATAGGCCGCGCCGGTGCAGAGCACTTTACTGTCCGGTTTAATGGAGAGGAACTGGGGTAGCGTGAGATAGCGCTCTTGAAAACCTAGCCAGCGGATAGCGTGGCGCAAGTGGCTGTACTGGACCTCGTATTCTGTGTGGCCTGGCAGCTTGACCGGCGCCGGCCAGCCTTCTTCGATCCCGAACTCAGTGAGAAAGGCTCTCCCCCCCGACTTCAACACCCGCCATAGTTCTGCCACGAATCGAAAGGGACCGAGGTTGAAGATCACATCTTCAGGCAGGTCTCGGCCCACCGGCAGCCGCACACGTCTGATCCAGTCCAACGCTTCCTGATGCTGTGGCGTAGCGCCTATTCCATCGAGGAGTTCCTGCTTGGTCAACTTCACCGGCGTCATGTCGGCCATATTTTCGTTGTCGATGACGAGGTCCACAGAGTGGTCTTTGAAGGGGAGCCATTCGCCGTTGGCGCGGGTGCCGATACCGCTCCAGCCCCCGGCCTTGGCGCGGGTCACTTGTAGTCTGAGGAAGGGCTCGGTGATATCGAGGGAAATGTACTGGATGGTCTGCTTTTCAAACGGCAAGAGTTCCTTGCCCAACTCACGGGCGAGATATCCAAGCCCGCCACCCACTTCCACGATGACGCGAGGTTTGGGCGTGAACCAGCCCAGCTTCCGTAATTGTCGCATGAGCAGCCGGCCATAGGTCAGGCCGTTGAGTGTGTCGTTTGGCTCCCGGAAGAGATGCGAGACGGTGGTTTCGATCAGGTCGAAATGGCCGTCGTCTTCGCCGCTGTCGGCCAGTTCATGGTGATGAAAGTCTTCCAGATGCTCTTCCCCCTCGAACCCGTCCTGCCCTGACCAGCATTCACGAATCTGTTGAAGGAGCAGATCCCACTTGGCCTTATGCCGGTGGCCGCCCGGGGGCTCTGTGCCGTAGTAACAGAGGGAGAACGTAGGCAGAATCCAATGTTCCAAGTGCCATTGGCCCGGCTGTCCATCCGGTCCGCAGACCTTTGTCCCATATTTTTCCGCCAGCGTTCCGACTGTCGTGTGGCCGTTCATTGCCTGTAACATTTCCAGGCCGGTGCGATTCAGTCGAATAATCGGCAGGTTGTCATCGAGGGGGGCGAACCACCATTCGTCTTCGTTGTGTTGATAGGCGACAAGATCGGGGATGTGCCAGGCCAGCAAGCTGAGCGTTTCCCCGGTGAGGTTGAGCGGTTCGTGAGCGGCGACAGCTGGTTTCATAATCGGCAGCCAGTTTAAGGGCCGCAGCCTACACGGCGGACCGGGATTCTCGCAAGGCCCGCAAGAAACTTTGGTCTGTCTCGTTGTCGCCCGGTCTATCCGGTCTATCTGGTCTGTCTGGTCACTACGAGATAGACGGAATAGACCAGAGAGACTGGATAGACCGGGTAGACGAGCAGCGAGTTTTATAGTTGGGAGGGGGCGAATGTGTCGGTTACGTTGATGATTCCGTGCATGATGGGATGGAGGCGGCAGAGGTAGGGGTAGCGACCGGGAGCCAACCCTTGAAGTGTAAAGCTGCCGTTTGTCCGGACAATTCCGGAGTCGAATGTGCAGACGTTCCCGTCTTCTAAGCAGCCCAGGTGAGTGATTGTGTGTTCGGTGGCTGTGGGGTTGTCCCATCTGATGGGGGCTCCGCTGGGGACGATGGCTGATTTTGGGACGAAATAGGGTGACCCGCTATCGATGATAATGGCGGTGTAAGGCAGCGTGGCGGTGGTGGGCCAGGCAGTGAAGAGTCCCAGCGATAAAACGGCGATGATAATCCGTAGTCTCATGGTCAATCTCGTATGTCCCTTCGATTTTACCATGTCAATCAATGAGGAAAGTACTGTCAATTTTGGAAGATTCCTGATTCTTCCCCTTGACGCCGTGGTCTGTTTGTAGGATTCTCCCATCCCGTCGGGAGTCAACGTGGTAGCCCCGCAACGCAGGATGCTCAAAAAGGCTGCCCAGCTTAAGCAGACTGTTATTTGGTTTGTTTAGTTTGTTTGGTTGGTTGAACAAAACTAGCCGGACTAGCCGGAAAACAAAATAAACCAAACGAACCAAATGAACCACCCTGTTTTAAGTGTGAGTTGCAAGATCCTTAAGGTTATGCTAATTGGAGGCGGCATCAACATCCAACGGATGAGAGAGGAGAAAATCGATGGCAAAGAACAAGAAGAAGCCGGCGAAGAAGACCCCTATGAAGGCTAAGGTGAAAGCTAAATCCAAAGCCAAACCCAAACCCGCAGCGAAGAAGGCGGCCAAGAAACCAGCGACAAGGAAAGCTGTCAAGAAAGTCGCCAAGAAGCCGGCTGCAAAAAAAGCTGTCAAGAAAGCTGCCAAGAAAACGACTCAAAAGGCTGCCAAACAGCGCCCTGCCACAGCACCCAAGGCGGCTCAGAAGAAACCGGAAGTGACGACGGCTCCAGCCCCCGAGAAAAAACCCGCGAAGCTGTTCATAGACGAGGGACCCAAGAAACCTTTGTCATCGCAGCCGATGCTGAAAGAGACTGACCTTGACGAAGAGTTGGGCGAGGATGACGCGGATATCGCCGTTGAGGCAGATGAAGATGTGGAGGAAGAGCTTACCCTGGACGGGGAAGATGAAGACACCGATTTTCCTGAAAAACGAGAAGGCCTGCTAGACGACACAGACGATTACCACACGCACTGAGACCTGCATGGGATGCCGGCTCTGGACGACTCGACTGAGTCGTCCGGCAGAAGACGCTGTGAGGTTATCCTAAGCATCATGGTGTCGGGTTGCTATCGGTATCGCCCTCCCACTGAATACTCTGCGATGAATTTTCCATGAGTCATTTTTTGTTCGTGGCCGGAGCCTTGCGTGAGCGCACCTCGGAGGAAAGCGCCGAGTTGCAACTCGGGCATGGACTCTGGGGACTCTGCACCGGGCTGATCCGGACGAATCTGCAAACATATCTCGATGCTGAGTCCCGTGGGCTTCTGTATGTGCTGAAGACGGGGCTCTGTGCTGAGTTTCAAATCATGCTACCGGTATTGGACTTCTCCTCGCTGGACGCGTTCCTCAGTGACGAGTTGCGAACAGAGGCCCGTTTTGGCTTTGTGCGAATCGGCGGAGTACGCCGGTTGGCCTGTTCGTCTGCTACGAGTCAGGCGCTGTTGCTGAACGTATTGCAGATTGCCGATCAGGCCGAACTTACTCGGCGATTGAAACTAGGCATGCACCGGCTGACGCAAGAAGAGTATGACGCAATCATGCAGGGGGCTTCGGGAGAGGCTCCGTAGCAGGATGCTCAAAAAGGCTGTCAGCAAGGCCGCAGCGAGTGAAGGCCCGAGGCGTACCCTCTGGGTACGTTGAGGGTCTGAACGATGCGAGAACGAAGCTGGCGGGCTTTTTCAGCATTCTGCCCTAGATTCGTTGGCCTGTCATGAGCTGATACGCCTCATCGATCGTATCGACTTCCTTCACTGTCACATTGAGCTGAAACCCCAATTCGGTCAGGTTCCACCGCGAGTCATGTATCTGCCCGTGTGGAACCAGAATCGTGCGATAACCTTCTCGTGCGGCGGCGCGAATCTTATCGGGGATACTGCCCACTGGGCCGATCTGTCCTCCCGGTTCAACGGTTCCGGTCAGGGCGATGCCTCGCTGAATGTGCTCGCCCTTGAACAGGGCGATGAATCCTATGGCCATGGCGGCGCCGGCGCTTGGCCCATCGCTGCTGACGGGTCGATACGCCACCCCTTGCACAGAGACGGTTCCGCTATGCTGGATCGAGGGTGTGCGTTCAACCGCATAGGCAAAGGCCTGAGACATGGCGCCAAGATGATCGTCTCCTAGCCGCACGCCGGCGAGGCGCCATTGGAGTTGAACGGGATTCGGTTCCGGTTTCTTGTCCCACCACATCATCAGGATTTCAAACACGCCGAGGTTGTTTTGACGAATAGCCGCCAG
>JAABQN010000195.1 GCA_011391455.1 Nitrospiraceae bacterium | reverse complement strand
ACTTTATTAAACGCAAACAGGGCAAAATCCCGATCGCCTACGAAGTACCTGAACTCGAACCGATCCTGAAGGACACCTACGGGGTCATCGTCTATCAGGAACAGGTGATGGCGATCGCCAACAAGGTGGCGGGCTTCTCGCTCGGCCAAGCGGACATTCTGCGGCGTGCCATGGGTAAAAAGAAGCCGGAGGAGATGGAGAAGCTGCGCGCGCAGTTCCTGACCGGCGCCAAGACAAATAAGATTCCCGACAAAAAAGCTGAAAAACTCTACGAACTGATCCAGAAGTTTGCCGGCTACGGGTTCAACAAGTCACATGCTGCGGCCTATGCCGTCGTCTGTTACCAGACCGGCTATTTGAAGACGCACTATCCGACTGAGTTCATGGCCGCCCTGATGACCACCGACATGGGCAACGCCGACAAGATCGTCGGCTACTTCGGGGAATGCCGCGACCTGAACATCAAGGTTCTTCCACCGGACGTGAACGAAAGCCATAAGAACTTTACCGTGGTGGACCATGCCATCAGGTTCGGCCTGGCTGCTATCAAGAATGTCGGCGAAGGCGCCGTCGAATCCATCATCGAGATCAGGAATAACACCGGCCCCTTCAAGTCCTTTTTTGAGTTCTGCCGCCGGGTCGATCTCCATAAAGTGAACAAGCGCATGCTCGAAGGGCTGATCAAAACCGGCGCCTTCGACTCGACCGGCGCGAAACGCTCTCAACTGGCCGCGGTCCTGGATCAAGCCGTCGAGGACGGGGCGGCTGCCCAGCGCGAACGAGAACTGGGGCAGACCAATATTTTCGGTGACGAGTTGCACGGATCGGACTCGGCGGAACATCCGGCCATGCCGCTGCCCAATATTCCGGAATGGGACCAAAGCGAGCGATTGAAACAGGAACGGGAGCTGACCGGCTTCTATATCTCCTCTCATCCTCTGGCGCGCTATGAGGCCACCATCCAGGCGCTCGCCACTGCCACGACCATCGGCCTGCCAGAATTATCAGACGGTCGAGAGGTAAAACTCTGCGGCATCGTCACGACGGTCAAGAGCATGCTGACAAAGAAGGGCGACCGGATGGCCTATCTTACCCTGGAAGACCTCCAGGGCGTGGTCGAGGTCATCGTATTTCCGGATCTCTACAAAAATGCCGCCGATTTGATTGTCCCGGAATGCCTCGTCCGTATCACCGGTACGATAGACCGTGGCGACAAAGGCATGAAGATTCGGGGGAGCAAGATCGAACCGCTCGCCGAGGTGCAGGCTCTGGCAATCAAACGGGTCTACATTCGACTGACCGATCGGCTCGGTGTGGCAGAAGAGCTACCCCGTCTCCGGGAAGTCTTTCTACGTCACCCAGGAAGCACCGCCGTTTCGCTCACAGTGCGAATGGATTCGTCCCTGGAAGCCGAGACGGCCCCCCTCCCCCACCTGACCGTCACCCCCAGCGAACGATTGGTGGCGGATGTTGAAGAATTGTTAGGCAAAGGTGCTGTTTTTCTGTTATCCTGACCACTCATTCAAGACCGTTGGTTGGTTCATTTCGTTTGTTTTGTTTGTTTAGTTTTTTGGGTTGAAGGAAACTAACCAGATGAACCAAATAAACTAAAGAAACCAGATAAACCAGTTTACTATGCGCGACTACCTCGAATTTGAAAAGCCGATCCGCGAGATCGAAGAAAAGATCGAAAAGCTTGCGGCCGTGCCAGCCGGAAAGTCGGCCCCCCAGGACGAGATCCACAAGTTGCGGATGAAACTGGCCCAGGTCGAACAGGCGCTCTACAGCAAACTGAATCCCTGGCAGCGTACTCAACTCGCCCGTCATCCCCAACGGCCCAGCACCCTTGATTACATCAGTTATCTCTTCAGGGATTTTCTTGAGCTCCACGGGGACCGCTCGTTCGGCGACGATCGTGCCATTGTCGGAGGCTTCGCTCGATTCAACGACCGGTCGATCATGATTATCGGCCATCAAAAAGGAAAAACACTCAAAGAACGGATGCAACGGAACTTTGGCATGCCTAACCCTGAAGGCTACCGAAAATCCCTGCGTCTCATGAGGATGGCCGAGAAGTTTGGCCGCCCGATCGTGACCTTTATCGATACGCCAGGCGCCTACCCCGGCATCGGCGCGGAAGAGCGCGGCCAGGCTGAAGCCATTGCCCGCAATCTGTATGTGATGTCCCGGCTCGCCGTGCCGATTATTTCTATCGTCATCGGTGAAGGCGGCAGCGGCGGAGCACTTGCACTAGGCGTTTCGGATCGCGTCCTCATGCTGGAACATGCGGTCTATTCGGTGATTTCGCCGGAAGGTTGCGCCGCCATCCTGTGGGACGACCCGGCGAAAGTTCCCGATGCCGCTTCTGCCTTGAAGATGACGGCAAAAGACCTGATCGACCTCCGTATCGCCGATGAAGTCATTCCGGAACCCCTCGGTGGCGCCCATCGAGATCTCACTGCCATGACCGATCGAGTCGCCAAATCCCTCAGCAACCAACTCTCCCAGCTCAACGATCTCCCCCTCCCTCAATTACTGGCTCAACGCGATCAGAAATACCGATCCATCGGAGCCGTCAACGGGCTGACCGCCGTTCCCCAATAAACTGATTGCGAGACGGGCGAGAGAAGCGTAAGAAGCGCGACTCGAAAGCTGAAGTCCTCTACCGGTAATTCGCCATTCATCATTTCGCATTCAACATTCCCCATGCCTCTCGTGGAAATGAGGTCGATACTTTTCGCTTTATGTTTGTCTAGGGCGAAGTGGCTTGATAGACTTCCTCACGTTCTCTGCTTCATGGCTTTCGACTACACCGTTCGATGGCCAATTCTACATCTGCTATGAGGGTCACGCTGTGGGTTCCCAACGACAGCCAGTGAAAAAGCTGGTCTCCCCCTTGAAGGGCGACGACAAAATTACTAAGAGGGGAAAGGTGTCAGGAACCATTTCTGCCGTAAAAATGGTTTCTGACACCCAACAGCTCGTGCGCGAATTACAAGTCCTTCAGATCGAGCTGAAAGCGCAAAATGAAAAACTCCAGCAAGCCCAACGGAAGCTTATCGTAATGCGCGACCGCTATGCGGATCTCCACGACTATTCCCCAGCCGGCTATCTCACGCTGGATACGGAGGGCAATATTGTGGAGGCCAATCTGACGGTCGCGACGATGCTGGGCATCAACCGAAATGAGTTGATCGGACAACCGCTGGCACGCTTCATTGAGCAGGACGATCAGGACACTTTCCACCTACATTGTCGGAATGTGTTGAAGAAAAATATTCGCCAAAGCTGCGAGGTGCGCCTTTGGGAAGAGGCCGGCGCTATACGCCGCGTCTCTATCGAGAGCCGTGCGGTACAGGATGAGCCAGGGCGTATCACCCATTGGTGGGCCATACTGCTGGACAGTACCGACAAAACGCGGACAGCCGATAAGTTCGCACAGTTGGCTGAACGGCTGGAGCTGGCTACCAGCGCAGCCAACATCGGCGTATGGGACTGGAACATCCAGAAGAACGAATTGGTCTGGGACGATCGTATGTTCACCCTGTATGGAGTAAAAAAAGCGCACTTTCGCGGCGCCTACGACGCCTGGCTCTCCGCCGTCCATCCCGATGACCAGGCGCGGTGCGATGAGGCGTTTCAACAGGCTTTGCGTATGGAAAAGGCGTACGACATTGAATTTCGTGTTCGCTGGCCCAGTGGCACGATTCGCGTCATCAAGGCCAACGGGAACGTAATCTGGGGAACGGATGGTACGCCGCTGCGGATGACTGGTGTGAACTACGACATCACCGACCGCAAACAGGCGGAGGACGCGCTACAGTCAACGAAGGAACAACTCCAGCAATCCCTGATCGCATCCAATACCGGGCTGTGGGATTGGAATACCGACACGAACGAGGTGTACTTCTCCAAGGAGTGGAAGTCCCAGCTTGGCTATGGAGAAGAGGAACTGGCGAACAAGTTTGAGACCTGGACAACGCTCCTGCACGCCGAAGATCGGGATCGCGTTATGGCCTATGTCCGAGCCTATCTTGATACCCCTGTCGGTAACTATCAGCAGGAGTTCCGTCTGAGACACAAGAACGGATCGTACCGGTGGATTGCCGCAATCGCCTCGTTTATGGTCGAGACGTCCGGACTGAAAGTCCATCTATTGGGGGCACATACGGATATCACGGAACGCAAACAACTGGAGGCGCAATTTCGGCAGGCTCAAAAGATGGAAGCAGTCGGTCGCTTCTCGGCTGCGGTGGCACATGACTTCAACAATCTACTCACCGTCATAAACGGGTACAGCAAGA
>JAABQN010000194.1 GCA_011391455.1 Nitrospiraceae bacterium | reverse complement strand
CCCTGCTTCATCCAGCTGCAGCTCTGCACCAAGGTAGCATGCTCGACCCGCTTCGTGAAGACTTCAAAAAACTGCGAGAGTTTCTCGACCGGAACACGAAACCAGCCGAACCCACGACAGCAACACCAGCTGCTGCCCCCACCCTACACATCGAACCGCCGCAACCTACCCAGATGGATCTGTTCGGCTAAAATAACCGGCTCCCGAACAGCGTTTAGCGACTGGCCAGGCGCTTGTAAATCAACCCTGGTCTCGTTATCCTTGTGAACCATGGCTACTGCAAAAGCGCCTCTTATCATCTCGTCACCGGACATACTTGGCGGTACGCCGGTCTTTGCAGGAACTCGCGTGCCAGTCCAGACACTGATCGAATACTTGGAGGGAAGCGAAACGATCGACGATTTCCTTCAAGGCTTCCCGACTGTCACTCGAGATCAAGTGATCGCCTTCCTCGAAGAAGCCAAGGCCCGTATGCTCGCCAAAGCCTCGTGAGAGTTCTCCTCGACGAGTGCATCGACCGACGGTTCGCAAAGGCGAAATCAGCCGAGTCCGTCTGTAGCAATACCCCTCACAGCAACAGTTAACGCGGACATTCAACCGCCTCCTCGCTTCTCAGAGCGACCCTCTCAGTTAGCTGGGGGGAAACATGGCCTCGGCTGACGAAGGGCGGACAGCTCCGGCTTCGCCATGATGCGATGAAGCCAGACGGCAAATGAGCGCTTCACTATTGGCCGTGCGCCTTATCGGACCAAAAGAACGGCGCCACGGCACCTGGTTTGGCAACTGACTGGCATATGACGCCATGGCGAAAGCCTCCGTGCCCATCCCTTCCATCCGAGGCTCGGTCAAGGGTTGAGCCTTTCACAGCTATAACGGTATTATGTCGGTCTGTAAAGCACCGCAACGCTGTGTTGCGGATAGAGGTGACAAGTCTATGAACCAACAGAAGAATCGCGCGGGAATGGCAGGCGGCATCCGCGTACTATGCCGATCAGTATATTCAATAGTTAGGTTGCAGTCCAACACATGAGTGCCGAAACAATTTCTGTAATCGATGCTGCCAAGAATCTTGGCAAACAGAAGGCCCACATTTTCAAAATTCTGGGGCGGCTGGGTATTGAATCAATAAAGGAGAAGAACAGCGCCGCGAGGGGACAGAAAATCTCATACATAACAACCGAAGATTACGAACGGATAAAGGAATATCTCGCTGGCGCCGAGAACGAATCGGGCGAAGCTCCGACGCAACCAGATGTAGGTGGCGTCTTTTATTTAATTCAGTTAGAACCTGAGCATGACCCAGGAAGATTCAAACTTGGCTTTGCCACAAACATCGAAGAGAGATTGCGGTCGCACAAAACGGCAGCACCATTTTCAAAAGCACTAAAAACGTGGCCATGTAAGTTGCTCTGGGAAAAAACAGCTATTGAATGTGCCGCTCAAGGTTGCGTTCGACTTCATACAGAAGTGTTTCGCACGGATTCAATCGACGAAGTACGGTCGAGGTGCGAGCAGTTTTTCAAGCTCATGCCAGAGTTCAAGGCGAAGTGAGCACAATGCAACCTAACAACGCCATCAACCATCCTCCTGATCCGCTCGGCGAAGTCAGAAAGGGGTCGCTCCGGGAGGTGTGGGAACGGTTGAGGCTCATCGGCATCGCATCTACCTCAGCAAATTCTTTCTGCACACCATCTCTTTCCCTTAACGACGCCCGTTGCTGCTGACGCGTGCATCAGCGCCCTGCTGAGTCTCGCCGTAGTGAAGTCGCGCGGCCCGCTCCCAGCTGGTGGCACAGACTGTTCGACGCTCCGTTCAGTTTATCCCTCAAAGTCGCTCGGGAGGATCGTCGCCGCCGATGACCGGATGAATCGGGACACAACTTGCCGCAGCTCGCGACCGTTGCTCTTCCGCTGCAACGGCGAAGCCTGTACTGTTCGAGGCTCGGCGAGTTTACAGGCTGAGAGCACGTCAGGCGTAGTTGGGTGATTCAGGAGGTCTTGCGGCGGCGCGCATCCTCCCGAGCGACGATCTTATGCTTTTGCTTTGATCGTGGGCGAGGAATCTGAATCTGCGGCCTCTCCGGCTTCTTCTTCGGCAGGCTTCTCTTCCTCCGGCACATCGAACCAGGACACCAGCATCTCATCCCACCAGGTTTCGTCGATCTCTTTCCCAGGATCGCTGCCGAGAGATGCGACATCATCCTTCGTGACATCTGGACCGACCAACTCAGGCTGGAACTTGGCTCGATCGATGACTTCCTTCGTCGCATACCCTCCGATAATCCAGGAGTCCGGATCGGCGCGGCGCGACTTGTAGGCCTTGAGCCCAATCTTGAGATACATGAAAATCTGCTGTTGCGTAGGATCCCCGACGCCGGATTGCGGCAGCCCCAAGGTCTTTTCAATCTTTTTGCGCCAATGCCGATCGTCGTAGCGCGACGTAATCAGCTGGAGCATGGTCTTTCCCAATTCGGCATCGAGCGGCATGGACACTCCTTCGTGTCGTCACGTCTTCAAGTCGAATGTCATCAAGTCACCGAGCACGTCAGACACCCATGACATGATGACTTTTAGACTTGGAGACTTAATCCCTTACGATTTCAAATGTTGACCGAAGAACGACAGCGCCCGCGCCCAGGCGTCTTTGGCCGCCTCCGGCCGATAGACCGTCTTATCCGTATCCCTGAAAAAGGCATGAGGCGCGCCGGGATAGGTCTTGATCTCACCGGACTTATTATATTTCTTGAACCCTGCCGCGAGCCGCTGAACATCCGCCTTGGTAATCCAGCCGTCATCCTCTCCATAGAGGTATAGGACCGGAGCCGACAGTTGTTGAAGCGGCGCATCGGGATTCGGCACCTGACCATAGAACGGTACAGACGCCTTCACATCTTTGTTCACACAAGGCAGCATGAGCGCATAGGACCCTCCCATGCAAAATCCGGTCACTCCGATTCTCGCGGTATCAACCTCCGGAACAGACTTGAGATAGGTAACCGTGGCGTTCAGATCCTTGAGTCCATCTTCCTGCTGGAGCGTATTCATCAACTTGCCTGCCTCGCCGGGATCAGTCGTGAGGGCGTTCCCTAATCGGGAGTAGAGATCCGGCGCAATCGCCACGTACCCCTCAGCGGCATAACGCTTTGCCACGTCCTTGATGTGGTCGGTCAGTCCCCACCATTCCTGAATCACGATGATTGCTGGGCGTCGCTCCTTGGTCTGCGGGGCTGCCACATAGGCCCGCATCGTAACCTTGTCACTGGGATACCGGACCAGCGTTTCTCTGATTGAGTCGGCCATGGGGCACCTCCGCGCTGGTGCAAGTTTTGAGTTGTAAGTTCTGAGTGCTGAGTTAACAACTCCGAGTTAAGAATCTATCTCGTCCCTCAATCTTCAACTCAAAACTCAGCACTTAGAACTCAGAACTGGCAACTCGCCGCGAAACGCGGCTAGTTGCCCGCCACCATCATCTCTGTAATCTTCACGGTTGGGCTCGCAATGCGCCCACGGAACACGAGGTCGCTGCCGAGCATTTCGATTCCCGCAAACATGTCTTTTAGATTGCCAGCAATCGTGATCTCTTCCACGGGGTAGGCCAATTCGCCTCCTTCGATCCAAAAGCCAGCAGCGCCCCGCGAGTAATCACCGGTCACCATGTTGATGCCGAAGCCGATAAGGTCCGTGACATACAGGCCCTGTTTCACCGTCTTGATAATGTCTTGTGCCGTCTTTGTGCCGGGTGCGAGATAGAAGTTCGTAGGACCAACTGACGGATTCTCGCCGACGCTGCGCGAGGCGTTGCCGGTCGAGGCCAAGCCGAGCTTCCTTCCTGAATAGGTATCGAGCAGATAGCTCTTCAATACCCCTCGCTCTACCACTGTCGTCTTTCTGGTCGGCAGACCTTCGCCATCGAACGGCCGGGAGCCCAGCCCCCCGACCACTCGCCCATCGTCATAGACCGTGACATACTCAGGGGCCAACGACTTGTCTAATTGCCCGGCAAGGAACGAAGCCCCTTTATAGAGCGAGTACCCTGACACCGCGCTGCAGAGATTTCCCATAAGACTTCCAGCCGTTTCTGAATCGAAGACGACAGGAACTCGTTGGGTTGCCACTTTCCTCGCTCCGAGCTTTCGCACTGTCCGCCGCGCCGCTTCCAGCCCCACCGTCTCCGGAGAGTCCAGCTTGGCGAATTTCCGCCGCACATCGTACCAGGAATCGCGCTGCATGGCCCCTGTCACCGGATCGGTCGCAATGGGCGACACCGACATGGAGAAGCTGGAACTCTGGTACTCTCCCAGGAATCCGTGACT
>JAABQN010000193.1 GCA_011391455.1 Nitrospiraceae bacterium | reverse complement strand
GCAAAGTAGCGGCCGGCATAGGGGTTGCCGCCCTACTTGGCAACTTGGGCAACTGGGCCCTCTCATACGCAGCGGGCAAGGAACCAATCAAGATCGGCATCTTGCACTCCCTCAGCGGCACAATGGCCATCAGCGAAGTGTCGTTGCGTGACACCGTGATGATGGCAGTAGAAGAAATCAACGCCAAAGGCGGGGTAATGGGGCGACCGATCGAGACGGTGGTCGTCGATCCTGCCTCGAATTGGGACCTCTTTGCCGAAAAAGCCAAGCAGCTCCTGCTGCAAGATAAGGTGGCGGTCGTCTTCGGCTGCTGGACCTCGGTCAGCCGCAAGTCGGTGTTGCCGGTCTTCGAAAAGAATAACGGCTTACTGTTCTATCCCGTCCAGTACGAGGGAGAAGAATGTTCGCGCAACGTATTCTACACCGGAGCGGCTCCGAACCAGCAGGCCGTGCCGGCGGTGGATTATCTGATGAGCAAGGAGGGGGGCGGATTCACGAAGTTCTATCTGCTCGGCACCGATTACGTCTATCCCCGCACCACCAATAAAATCCTAAGGGCGATGCTCCTGGCGAAGAAAGTCCCGGCGGACAAGATCATAGAAGAATACACGCCGTTCCACCATCAGGACTACCAAACCATCGTCGGCAAACTGAAGAAATTTGCCGCCGGCGGTGGAGCTGCCGTGATCAGCACGATCAACGGCGACAGCAACGTGCCGTTCTACAAGGAGTTTGCGAACCAAGGGTTGCGGGCCGAAGATGCCCCGATCATGGCCTTCAGCGTGGCGGAAGACGAGCTGCGCGGAATGGATACATCCGCGCTGGTCGGTCACCTGGCGGCGTGGAATTATTATCAAAGCGTCGATACGCCGCAGAACAAGCAGTTCGTGGCGAATTTCAAGGCCTACTGCAAGAAGAACAACCTGCCGGATGGGGATAAGCGGGTCACGGACGATCCGATCGAAGCCGCCTATTTCGGTGTGTATATCTGGAAGCAAGCAGTCGAGAAGGCAGGGGGGATCGACGTCGATAAGGTCCGAACGGCAGTCTATGGCAGCAAGTTCATGGCGCCGGGCGGCGAGATCATGATGGATGCCGCCAACCATCACACCTATCGGCCAGTGCTCATCGGTGAGATCCTGGCGGACGGCCAGTTCAAGGTGGTCTCCCGTTCACCGGGGCTGGTGAAGCCGGAGCCCTGGAGTGAATTTACGAATCCGGAAAAGGGCTGCGACTGGGTCGCTCATCAGGGGACATACCAAAAATAGTCCGTCATGTTAGAGGGGCGACTCAGTCGCCCCTCTAACATGTGCGTGAATCGCAGTTGGCGGGACGCGAGGTCTGTGGCATTCGTGTGTCTTGTGGAGGTTAGTCAACCATCATGATGATGATTGGTATAGGTCGTACCGTTGCTGCACTCAGTGTCGCGCTGTTTTTATTTTTCGGACATAGCTGGTCGATCGCAGCGGAGGGGTCTGTCACAGCTCCTCCGACTTCTTCCTTAGAGCAAGCCCTCGGCCAGGTCGCCAGCGAAGACGAATCCATTCGTGACGCAGCCATTCGTCTGTTGATCGAGCAGGGCGACGTTAGCTTGGTGCCGCGCCTGGAAGAGATCCGCGCCAAAGCGGATCGCAGCATCCGCCAGGCCCTCAAGCCGCTCATGGATCTCCTCAAGAATCGAGCGAAACTTGCCAGCCCCGATAGCGATGTTCGCCGATCGGCTGCGACGGATCTCGGCACATCCGGTAATCCCTCGGCGATTCCCTGGCTCGATGCCGCCAGGGTCAATGAATCGAACAAGTGGGTGCGCTACACGATGGAGGAGTCTGCATCGCTGCTCAAGCTTGCGTCGGACGACCCGTCGATCACAGCCGTTGCAGCAGAGAAGCTCGGTGAACTCGGCAGTCAGAACGGGGTACCAGCGCTAAAACAATTGGTCGCGACCGGCGCTGCAGCAGAAGCGACCGAACAGCAGAAGACGGTGGCGAAGGCCGCCGGCGCCGCGATCACGCGTATCGAAAGCTGGGGCGCCTGGTCGAACGCCATTGAAACGATCTTCCGCGGAATCAGCCTCAGTTCAATCCTCTTGATCATGTCGTTGGGTTTGGCGATCGTCTTCGGTTTGATGGGCGTCATCAATATGGCCCATGGCGAGCTGATGATGGTCGGCGCCTACGCGACGTTTGTCACGCAGCAATGTTTCACTGCCTGGTTTCCGTCCGATATGTTCAATTGGTACTTTCCCGTGGCATTGCCGGTCGCATTCCTTGCGGCTGCCGGCTCAGGATTCCTGCTGGAGGCGACAGTCATCCGGTTTCTCTATGGACGTCCACTCGAAACGATGTTGGCGACCTGGGGCGTGAGTCTAGTCCTCATGCAGGCGGCCCGGGTCTACTTCGGCGATCTCACCGCCGTGGTTGCGCCAGGGCCGCTCAGAGGCGGCGTGCAAGTGTTGGTCGGGGTCTACCTGCCGTACAACCGAATATTCATCATCGCGCTCTCGATCATTTGCGTGCTGGGGATTTACTTCGCGCTCTTTAAATCGAATCTCGGGTTACGCGTGAGGGCGGTGACTCAAAATCGAAATATGAGCGCCTGTCTCGGCATCCCGACCAGAAAAGTCGACTCCTATACCTTTGCCTTCGGGTCGGGGCTGGCGGGCATTGCGGGCTGGGCGCTTACGATGGTCGGAAATGTCGATCCGGGTCTCGGTCAAAACTACATCGTCGATGCCTTTATGGTGGTGGTCACAGGCGGGGTTGGAAAACTGGCCGGCACGATCGTGGCCTCGCTGGGGATCGGCGGGCTGAACAAACTGATCGAGCCAAGTTTTGGCGCTGTGTACGGCAAGGTCTTCATCCTCGTGATGGTGATTCTGTTCTTGCAGTGGCGTCCGTCAGGACTGTTTGCGATGAAAGGGCGGAATGCCGATTGAGACGGGGCGGAATGGTACCCGTTGATCCCTTGCTCCCGGAGCGCGCACGATCAGAATGTGCTCGCTCGACGGCCGCAGTAGGACCAACACGGGTACCATTCCTATGGAGAGAGACAAGCGAGTTTGGAAAGATTATCGAGAAGGATGAAGGGGATGGACTCGCGCCGCACCCTTGGGGAGTAGAGGGAAGACAACGATGAGTGACGGAACAACGAGCACGATTCGCGCCGGGGGGATGGCCTTCTGGGTCGTTGGGGCCATTCTGCTCCTGGTCATGCCCCTCCTCAATATCTTGCCGCCGGAAGATTCCTGGTTTCACCTCTCCGATTTCAGCCTGAATCGGTTCGGAAAGTTTCTTGCTTTTGGGATTCTGGCGCTCGGGCTCGATCTCATCTGGGGCTATACCGGCATCCTGAGCTTGGGGCAGGGTGTATTTTTCGGGTTAGGCGCCTACTGCATGGGCATGCATCTCATGCTGACGATCGGAAAAGAGAGCGTCTATGGGACCGATATGCCGGACTTCATGGTGTGGAATCAGGTCAAAGAGCTGCCGATTTTCTGGAAGCCGTTCTACAGTTTTCCTGTCGCGGTCATTGGAGCGATCCTGGTGCCGATGGCGTTTGCGCTCGTGTTCGGGTTTTTTGCCTTCCGCAGCCGCATCAAAGGCGTCTATTTCGCGATCATTACGCAGGCGTTGGCGCTCGTAGCCTGGCTGGTCTTTAACCGGAATGATACGAATCTCGGCGGCACGAACGGATTGACCGATTTCAAGCAGGTGATCGGGTATCGGCTCTCCGAGCCCGGCACGCAGCGGGTGTTGTATATCATCACCGTGCTCTGTCTCGGCGCGTCCTATCTCTTCTGCCAGTGGATCATTCGCTCGCGGGCCGGACGGGTACTGGTTGCTGTGCGGGACAGCGAGAAACGAGTCGTCTTTTCCGGGTATACCCCTGCCAACTATAAGCTATTCGTCTTTGTCGTGGCTGCGGCCCTGGCCGGATTGGCCGGGATGTTGTATGCCCCTCAGGTCGGTATCATCACGCCGGCGCAGATTGGGGTGCTGCCGTCGCTTGAAATGGTCATTTGGGTGGCGGTGGGTGGCCGCGCCAGCTTGGCCGGGGCTGTATTGGGGGCCGTGAGTGTGAATTATGGCCGTAGCGTGCTCACCAATTATTTCCCAGAACTCTGGCCCTTCATCCTCGGCGGACTCTTCGTGCTGGTCGTGCTGTTGTTCCCTGACGGGTTGATCGGCATGATGCGAAAAGCAAAGAGTCTCCTGACCCGGCGTAAGTCTGGTGAGGGAGAGCCGGTTGTGCCTGCTGAGAAAGCTGCTGTGCCGGAGGGGAAGCACTGAGATGGCCGAGCAGAGTTCTTTTCAAAATTCCATCATCTAT
>JAABQN010000192.1 GCA_011391455.1 Nitrospiraceae bacterium | reverse complement strand
AATAGGACTCTTTGTATGCCAGGAAATGCATGAACTCGAATTCCACACTCAAATGATCCAACCGTTCATGGATATCCTTGGACAACTCCACCCCGAACGCGCGATAGAATCCGGCGATATCGCCCATCACTTGGGATTGAGCGAACACATGGTCGTTTCCAAACAGCGTTTCGTAGGGCGGGCAATCGAGCGTGATGACATTACTAAACACCCGGCGATGCTCAGTCCGCAAATCGCTGAGCTGCCAGTTGACACATTCCGATGCGACAACTTTTTCGATCTGATCGAACTGCTTGCGGAGCAACCCCAGCTTCTGCTTGGCCCGTTCACCGCCGGTGCCGTTGAGCGACACATCCAAGGCATCAAGCGCCGCCCGCCCATCTTCGACGTATTCTCCGCATTGCACGTAATCGAGAAACTCTTCGTCTTCAGGATAGAGCAGGCTCCACGACACAAGAAGGTAGAGCTTACTACGGCTGAGGGCGCATTCGACTGCGGGTGAATCTTTAATCGCTGGCGAAGTGGGAATCACCGCGGCCACGGCCGGAGAACTTGCTTGCACCGGCTGTTTACTCGTCATGAGAATCAGCTCCTCGGTTTACCCTGTTCCCCACATGAATTTCCCGGACATGTGAGATCAGTTTTTTGGCGAGAACCCTCGTATGGTAGGTATCGATCCGATGGTTGTCAAGCGAGATTTTCTCCTCCGCAATGGATAGACTAAAGCAATGACTTATCAAATGTTTCTCCCTTACAATCCGGGCCACTTCTCTCCGGCTATACTTTTTCGCTTAGGACTGCTCTTCTGTATTACAAAGGCGTCTGCGCCAATAATCTAAACGGTGTGACTCGAATAGCCACGCGATCGTTTACAGTCCGGCACACTTGCTCACACAACCCGCATCCGACGCAACGCTCAGCAGCCACCGCAAGCCGCTGTGTGCCAAAATCCATCGATAAAGCATCCGTAGGACATTTCGATGCGCAGGCATGGCATCCCTGCCCTGCCGTGCAGATTCGGTGCGAGACAGATGCGAGGCCCATTCGTATCTGCCCGCGTCCTTCGACAGGGAGTAACGCCTCTGTGGCACAGGCCGTAATGCAGGGTACGTCTTCGCAAAGATAGCACGGCATCTGATCCGCAAAAATCACCGGTGTCCCGTTCTGCGGATGAAACGTAATCGATCCGTACGGGCAGACCTTGGCGCAATCGCCGCACTGTGTGCATCGCTCCAAAAAGAGCGCTTCGTCAGCGGCACCAGGAGGACGCAACCAATCTGTCCGCACCGGCGCAGGAGCCGGCTGTTCCGGCACGACTGCTTGATGTTTGGCAAACTCTTGGGCCGCTTTGGCAACGGACACGACAGAGTCTTTGAAGAACTCACGACGTCCGTATGTCGGATCGCTCGTCACAATTAAATTCTCCGAAGCCACTACCCTCCTTCGCCAAGGCTACGGAGGGTTCTCCTCGCCTTCATCCCCGTAGCACGCTACGAGGTATTCGGCGAAGGAGAATCGTGCCCCGTTACATCACGCCGTCGGCGCGCAGCTTGTAGACCTCGACGCAGCGGTCGCAGGCCCCGAACTCGATGTCCCAGCCTGGGTGATTCTCACGGATAAAATCGAGCACATAACTCTCGAGCTTGTTGCCCATATCTTCGACCCACGAATAGGTCGGGAACCGACACAGAGGGCAAGGGAACCCCGGCATCAACATGATCTTATTTTCCGTCTCAGGAATCTCGCCCCCCTCGACATCCACGGCACGATCCATCACGCGCAAGGTGTCCGACGCCATTTCGATCAGTTCCGAGTGGGTGAAGAAACTCGTCTGCCACAACCCCTCGAACACCGACTTCAATTGTGGCGCGGGAATCTTGCGATACCAGGAACGAAACTCTTTGAACCGGTCTTCTTTTCTCAGCATCGGCTCTTTGCCTGCGACTGTCAGCCGGCTATCCACGGTGAGGCTCCACAAAATTCGATAGCGTTGGAGAATGAGCGTTTCCTCGCCTGGATTTTGCCCGACCTTGGTATCAGGATCGTATCCAAAGACCGGATCCAGCATGTCCGCGATATGCAATAACTCATGGCGGCAATAGCGCATGAGCGCCGGATCGTAAAAGCGACGCGGGATAAGCTTGATCCCGATGCCTCTCAATCCTTTTTCTTCGAACTCGCGCGCCAGTTCATGTTCGACGGAGCCCCACTTCCTGAGAATATCGACGCCTTCCTGATCTTCCTTCAGCACCCCCTTGACGAGCACGATTCCCACCCGCTGCTTCAGTAAGGGATATTCGTTGAAGGCATCGCGGATGATATCGGAAAACCCCCAGGTTCCGAACATATACTGGTAGAGCTTCTTGAACTCGCTCTCCCGATCGTCGAGCGTAAACTTCTCGTAGATCGGGTCGGCAAGTTCGTGGAACTCTTTATAATAGGTGGGGTCGCCTTCCCGTTCCGTCTTTTCGACGAACGAGTCAACGACCTCTTGCAGCAAGGCAGGCTGAAAACGAAGTTCCATAACCGTCCTATTGGCGCGCGCTAGCAGACTGCGGAAAAACTCGGTTTGTACCCAATACTCTGTTGGAATCTTGAAGATAGTGCCGATGTCACATTAACCTCAGGATGCTCAAAAAGGCCGTCCCGCAAGGCCGCAGCGAGCGAAGAGGCGAGGCGTACGCTTCGGTACGTTGAGCCTCTGAGCGATGCGAGAACGCCGCTGGCGGACTTTTTCAGCATCCTGCTAGCCTGCTTGACTTAATGACAAAGCTTCTCTTACCATCATCTCAAGCCGTCACGAATTATACTGGCGCGAATCGACAGTTTGCAATCAAGCCGTGTAGAGAGCACATCTACGTTTCACCTTTTACCTTTCACGGCTCCTGCTAACCGTAAGGACTATTGAGTATGCCAGACCAGACGGCTTCCCAACTTGCCCCCAGTCCCTCGCCACTCATACCAACATCGTCGGGAACTGGCGCCGCACCGGTCGATTTCCTTGAATATTGGACGGCAGGGGCACGGGAGCTGACCACGTATCGCGGCCACTCCCATGGAGTCTGGTCGGTCGCCTTCGCACCGAACGGGTTGACCCTCGCGAGCGGAGGAGCCGACCGCCTCGTCCGCCTGTGGGACATTGAAACCGGGCGCCTTCTGCGTTCACTCAGAGGACATACGGCGGACATCCGATCCCTGATCTTCACGCCGGACGGCCAGACCTTGGCCACGGCCAGCGAAGACCGCACCATCCGACTGTGGAATCCGACCACCGGCGAGTCGAAGAAACTACTCTTCACCCGTTATGACCACAATGTCGTGTGCCTCTCTCTCTCGCCCGACGGCCTCATGTTGGCGCGCGGCAGTCACAACAAAGACATCAAGATCTGGGAAGTCGCAACCGGTACCGAGCTCATGACCCTCCTCGGCAAGGACCAGTACGACCACCACTGGTCGGTCTGCGTCGCCTTTTCGCCGGACGGGATGCACCTCGCAAGCGGAATGGATATCGGCAAGATCAAGCTCTGGGAAGTGTTACCCAGCGGAGAGGAAAAAATCGTCCATAACGGACACTGGAAGGAACCCGAGGAAGATACCAGTGAAACCAGGGGATATTTCGTCGACGATGACGGTGGATTTCAGAAGGTGATGGACTATTGGATCGGCGCGATGGCCTTTACCCCCGATGCCAAACTCTTGATCACCGGGAGCCGTGACCAGACTATCAAGTTGTTCGACATGCCACACGTGACAGAACAACGAACGCTGAAAGGCCACACCGCCTGGGTGCGCTCGTTCGCCGTCACACCGGACAGCAAGGTGCTCATCAGCGCCAGCGACGACACCACGATTCGCTTTTGGGATCTCTCGAACGGCCGCTGCTTCAGAACTATCAAGGCCCATACCGCAGCCGTTCGCGGCATTACCCTGTCACCGGACGGGATGAAACTAGCCAGCGCGTCGTGGGATCGCACGGTGAAGCTCTGGGAAGGCGGACCGGAACCAACGGAGTAGAGCAGGCTGAGGTCAAGGTTAATCGAAGCTCAGACTCTCAGAGGTGGGGCGGCATGGCCCTTCCGCTCCAACGCCTCCCGGAACGGCCCTTTCGGACTTTGCCAGGCGGAATCCTTCGGAAATTCCTTCCTCGCCCGCATTATTCATGAGCGCTTCTGCTGCAATCGCCGATCTGCTGCTACGACAAGCCTTTGGCCGGCGGGCTCGCCCCTCGGACCCTCCCCGTACTGCACGAGTACGCCTCGGGTCCTCCGGACTCCGCGCGCCGGTCTCGCGACGCGGCTCAGCGATTTCGCGACGAACCGTCATGAACAATGCGGGCTAGACTCAGTCAGTTTCCGCTTTCCTTCCTGGCAA
>JAABQN010000191.1 GCA_011391455.1 Nitrospiraceae bacterium | reverse complement strand
AGCAACGGTTACAAGTACTGTCATTTGTCACGACCCAGCTCGTGAAGGATCGAAAGTTTACGGACAAGCAGTCAGAGAGCCAGACCATTTTGCAGATGGGCGACCTGAAGCCGATTGCTCCAACAGAAGAGAGTTTGAAAAAGGGAGCAGAGCTTGTTGTTGAGAGGAAGTGTGTCGAGTGTCACGGCACAGATGGCCGAGGCGACGGCAATGCATTCAATCTCAAAGACGATTGGGGGTTTTCAATACAACCGGCCAATTGGCACAAGTGCTGGAATTTTAGAGGCAGCAGACAGGATCCCTATAATGTCAAGAACATCTTCCGGACGTTTTCGACCGGAGTGAACGGCACTCCGATGCCCTCATTCGCCGACAATACCACGGTCGAAGAGCGCTGGCACATTGCCAACTTTGTGAACTCGCTCTGTGAACGTGAGGCAGATGGGACGCCCCTCTCGATTGATCAATTGACTGACAAGCCGAAGGTCAACTTTGTGTTGTCCTCAGGGGTGGTGCTCGAAGGAGGAGAGATTCCGGCGGATCCAGAACACGAACTGTGGCAGAAGCGGGCCAGACGGATTATCGCGATGGGTGGTCAGATCACCCATAAGCCCAGAAACTTCGTCAACCGGATCGACGATATCTGGGTGAAATCGCTTTACAACGACAAGCACATCGCATTTATGTTCCAGTGGGACGATCGGACGAAGAGCGTAGCCGAAGGGAAGTTGCCCTGGGGTCCCACCCAAGTCAATATCGATATAAAGGAGCAGGATCCGAAGACCGGGGAAGAGGGCTCCATTGCCTATCGTCAGAATAACTACGCGGTCTACAATGATGCGGTTGCCATGGAAACTGCCGTGAAGTGGAAGGATCTTCCCGCACCGATTAAGCCACGGTATCTGTTCGGCAGCAACGAACAGTTCCCGGTCGATATCATGAAATGGGAAGCGGATGGGTCGCTCCACGCCTTCAAGGGTACCGGATGGGATAAGGATTTTGAACAGCGGGACAACTACGAAGAGAGCAGTAAATTACTTTTTTCTGAGTGGAAGAATGGCCGATGGACGGTGATCATTCAGCGGCCCATGGGCAACCAGAAGGATCAGGATTACGACGAAGATACCTTCTTTGAAATGGGGCAATACATTCCCACGGTGTTCTTTGCCTGGGACGGACATAATGGCGATGCAGGGCGAAAGATGGCCGTCTCGGCTTTCTACTATACCTTCCTGGAGCCTCCGACACCCCGCGAAGCCTATATCTATCCGATAGTGATTGCGTTTGGCGTGGTCCTGCTGGAAGGTTGGGTCTTGACCAGACGATCGAACAAGCGGAAAGGAAAGACGACCCTCTAACGCTTGTTTGAACGGAGAGAGTTTGAAGCATCAAGAGGGGGTGGGGTAACCCACCCCCTCTTTCTTTTGGGCCGCTTGGATTGAGGAATTATGGAGATCGAAGTGACCGGCGTCCTTCTCGCTGGTGGAAAAAGCCGAAGGATGGGTGAAGACAAACGGCATCTCGTCGTGGGGGCGCAGACCCTCCTTGAACGAGGACTGGCGGTACTTCAGGCAAGCTTCCGCGAAATACTGGTTGTCATTGCACAAAACAGCCCGCCGCTTATCATCGATGCCAGAGTGGTGCGGGATCTGGTACCTGATTGCGGTAGTCTCGGAGGGTTGTATACCGGGCTCACCCAGGCAACGACGCCCTATATATTCGTGGTTGCTTGCGACATGCCATTTCTCAATCAGACGGTCATTGCTCAGTTCACGAGTCAAAGAGCCACTGCCGATATTGTCATGGCGAAACTCGATGCCCGGCTGCATCCGATGCATGCGTTGTACAGCAAACGTTGTGTGCCGGCCTTGGAAGCGATGATCCAGGCACGGCAGCTTAAGATCCAAGAGATTGTGTCGCAATCGTCACTTCGAGTGCGCTATGTCACAGAAGGGGATTTGCTCACCATTGATCCCTCCGGGCGTTCTTTTTACAACGTGAATACAGTGGAGGATCTTGAGGCGGCGCGGTCCCTGCTGGCCCGGATACCTCCATTGGAATAAATGGTCATGCCCACTATGAAAATGACGATCGTGATGATCCACCCAGGCGGCCTTGGCGATGTGCTCCTGGCTGTCCCGGCTATGGTTCGCTTGCGGGGTCGTTTCCCAAACCATCGGCTGGTTCTCTGTGCAAACGACCAGATCGCAAAGCTACTCTTTACATGCCGGATCATTGACGCCTGGACATCTGTACAGGGGCACAACTGCGCGGATCTGTTCGCCGGTGCGGACTTGGTTACGGGGCAGGTACGGGCCTGGTTGGAGGATTGCGACCTTGCTGTTGCCTGGACAGAGGATCTCGATGGCAAGCTAAACGAAACGCTCAAGGCAGTCGGTGTTCGTGAGGTTATCGCGAGGTCTCCATTTTCGACTACGACTCTGGCGAAACATCAACGCGATCGGTTTCTTGAAGCGATCAATGAGGCGCCGTCTGACGATGCAGGAGATATTCTGTTGACGGTAACGGAACCGCTCATTCGTCTCGGGCGAGTCTGTCTTGAAGCGGCAGGTTGCTCAACCGGACAGGCTATCGTTCTTATCCATCCTGGGAGTGGGAGTGCCCATAAGTGTGTGGCGTCTGAAATACTCGCGTCTGTCGTTACTGCGGTTCAGATGTCTGGGGCGATTCCGGTGATTCTAGAAGGGCCGGCTGACCGGGAACCGGTTGAGCGACTGCTCCAACTATGTGGGGATCCACCGATCGTCTTGAAGGGGCTCGATGTTCTGTCTGTCGCCGGGGTACTTGCCCAAGCACGCCTCTTTGTCGGCCAGGATTCTGGCATCACGCATTTGGCAGGGCTGATGGGAGTGCATACGGTGGCATTATTTGGGCCAACTGATCCCGCTCGCTGGGCTCCTCAAGGCACCCATGTTGCTGTGGTGCAGGGCGCACCCTGCATCTGCAGTTCATGGAGCGACGTCAGCCGATGCCAGGAGAAACCTTGTCTCGTGATTCAGCCGGATCACCTTGTGGCACGATGTTTTGCACAGCTCAAGGAGGCCAGCGCTTCGGCAGAGAATCCCGTCCGGCTGCCTTGTCACTGACTATCCTGTAATGCTACAGTGACCAGTTCATTTTCCCTTTCATTGGTAAGGACTTAGGAGTTATTTACTTGTCCAGCGGGGTCGTTCAGGAAAAGGTCACTAGCGCGTTGATCGGAGCGCTAAATGGGGCCAAAAAGAAGGGCCAACTGAAGACGGAAACTTGGCCTCAGGTGAGCCTGGATACTCCCAAACGGCCTGAATGGGGAGACTTGGCTTCGACGGTCGCCATGTCTCTCGCGGTGTCCGAGCAACGGGCGCCCCACGATATTGCCCAAATTATCATCGACAATCTTTCTCAGCACGAGCAGCTCTTCGACCGAGTCGAGATCGTCAGGCCGGGGTTCCTCAACCTTACGATCAAGCCTGCTATTTGGCAGGAGGTGCTCAGGGAAATCGAGATGGAGGGTCCAGCCTACGGGCGAGCCGAGTTGGGGAAGCAGCGTCGAGTGTTGGTGGAGTATGTGAGCGCTAATCCGACCGGCCCATTGCATGTGGGACATGGGCGTGGCGCGGCGGTGGGGCAAGCGGTCGCGAACATGCTCAAGGCGGTCGGGTATGACGTCGTGAGTGAATACTATATTAACGATGCCGGAAGGCAGATGAAATTGTTGGGGGCCTCTGTCTTTGCACGGTATGAGGAGTTGTCGAACCGTCCGGTCGAATTTCCAGCGGAGGGCTATCACGGGGCCTACATCACTACGGTGGCCGAGCAGGTGAAGCAGCAGTTTGGGCCTGAGCTGGCCGGCCGAGCAGCCATAGAGGTCGAGGAACGCTGTCGAACGTTCGCCAACCAGGAATTGCTGAGATTGATTCGCGAGGACCTGAAGTCCTTCGGGATCGAGTTCGAGTCCTGGTTCAGCGAGGCCTCTCTCGTGAACTCAGGAGCCGTTCAACGGGTCTTGGATGAATTGAGATCGCAACAGTTCCTATTTGAGCAGGAAGGCGCCTGGTGGTTTCGCTCCTCGGCGTTCGGCGATGAGAAGGATCGTGTCGTGCGGAAACAGGACGGCGAGTATACGTACTTGGCATCCGATATCGCGTACCACCGGGATAAGTTGCAGCGCGGATACGATCTCCTCATCGACGTCTGGGGTGCCGATCACCATGGTTACATTCCCAGGATGCAAGCGGTCGTACAGGCGTATGGGCATCCGAAAGATCGACTTCAGGTCGTGCTGGTCCAGATGGTGAACTTGTTGCGCGGCGGGAAAAAAGTGGAAATGTCGAAGCGGGCCGGCGAGTTCATCACGATGCGGGAAGTCATCGATGAAGTCGGGGCCGATGCAGCCAAGTTCTTTTTCTTGATGCGCGACTCCAACT
>JAABQN010000190.1 GCA_011391455.1 Nitrospiraceae bacterium | reverse complement strand
CTGGCCGAGGGTCTCAATGATATGGGTGCGTTCGGCGTCGGCCAGCGTGCGTGGAGGGGTGCGTGCCCCGTCATGATGAGCAGGCTGATCTAACTCCTCAACAGTCAGAACCGGTCCGTGGCTGACGATCACAGCTCGTTCGATTACGTGCTCAAGCTCGCGCACGTTGCCAGGCCAGTCATACGATGCGAGCGCTTTCAGCGTGCTGCTGCTGATGCGTGTGACGGTCTTTCGGTGCCGTTCGCCATACTTTTTCACAAAGTGCCGTGCCAGCATGGGAATGTCGTCGCGGCGTTCGCGGAGCGGGGGAATTCGAACCGGGAACACGTTCAGCCGATAAAAGAGATCAGATCGAAAGAGGCCCATCTTGACGGCTTGCGCCACATCGACGTTGGTCGCCGCGAGTACGCGAATATTGAGCTTGATCGTCTGCGTGCCGCCGACCCGCTGAAGCTCCTGCAATTCGAGCACCCGCAGAAACTTCGCCTGAAGATCGAGCGGCAGATCGCCGATCTCATCCAGGAAGATTGTGCCTCCATTCGCGAGTTCGAAGCGGCCCATTTTTCGCGCCGTGGCATTCGTAAAGGCGCCCTTTTCATGGCCGAAGAGTTCGGACTCGATCAAGGTTGGCGGCAGGGCAGCGCAGTTCACCGTGATTAACGGTTCCTCTTTCCGTGGCGAGAGGTGGTGAATAGCCTGAGCGACCAGTTCTTTCCCCGTGCCCGTTTCTCCTGTGATGAGCACCGTTGAATCGGTCGGCGCGACCTTCTCGATCGCCTTCAGCGTTTTCTGTAATGCGGGGCTTTCTCCAACCAGCGTTTTGAAGTCGACCGAGGATTTCATCTCATCGCGCAGATAGACATTTTCCTGCTCGAGTTGTTCTTTCAGCGATCGGATCTCCTCATAAGCCGTAAAATTTGTAATGGCCTGCGACAGATGAAACCCAATCTGCTCGGCAAATGCGAGGTCCCGACCAGAAAATGCATTGCGCCGTTTGCTGCCAATCGCCAAGAATCCATAGGGTGCTCCTTGCACGATCAAGGGGCAGAGTACGCAGGAGAGAATACCGACTGATTCGATGTAGGAGCGTTCAGGGAAACGTGTGTGGTTGTGTCCTGTGATGAGAAGCGGTTTCCCTGAAGCCATCATTTCCGCCGGAGCCATTCGTTCGAAGGGAAATTGCCGGAGCTGTGCGAGATCAATCTCGACGCCTTCGCGATAGACGATGTCGAACCACGGCCCCTGCGGCGACTGAACGAACCGCACCAGTCCGGTCATGTCTTGTCTCACGACGCGGTGCAGCATGTCTCGTACGACCGGTATGAATTGATCAATCGTTATCGTGCCGACGACAACCTGGCTGTTGATCGCCATGAGCGCGTCACGCTCTTCCGATGCGAGGACATTGTGAAGGACTGGTCCCAACTGAACGCCGAGCTGTTCGAGAAACAGCCGATCGTCTTCGGTATAGGCGTTGGCTCTTCCGGTGGCGATGGCGGCCATGATCGCGATAGTACGGGGGGGCTGACTCCCCGCCGGAAGCGCCACGGTCAATGGGGCGGCGAGGACTGAAGCAGTCTGGAACGGCGCAGTTTTCAGGACAACCGCTTCTGCCCAAAGCGAAGTGGCTAGGTTATTTTCCAGAAGTGCGTGGCCGCGTCGGACTACGGCTTCTTTCATCGTCCCCTCAGCAGGCAATTGTCCGATGAGATAGCCGGGGGAGTCGGGATCGATCAGCAGATCTGAAACGGGAGCGAACGCGTGAGCCATCTCGCTGTACAGGTAGAATCCTACAAGGTCGCACGGCAATGCTGTAACTAGCTCCTGGCTTAACGTACGGTCGAACTCGTGAAGCCCCCGACAGGCGATCAGTGCGCTGATGATTCGCAGCGAGTCGATCTGTGAGGAGAGAGTGCCCATATGTGGGCACTCTAGCATGGGAACCGAATCCGAGGGAAGAGCGCGTGAGTTTTTGCCGTTTACACGTGAGCCGATCGTGACTTGAGCGCATCCAATCGTTTCTTTTCCAGACTGACATGCAGTGATTTCTCTTGCGTGACGATGACGGCCCCTGGTGCTTGGCCCTTTGCCTTCTTGACCCACTTGCGTCTCGTGTAGATGACGTCGCCTTTGCCGCTTTTCTTCAGATCACTATAGAGCAGCGCCAGGGTCGCAGCGTCTCGGATTGTCTCAGGCGGTGGATCGGTTCCTTTTTCCAAGCGCACCACGACATGTGAGCCAGGCGCGCCGCGGGCATGCAACCAGAGGTCATCGCTTTTGGCGAGGCCGAACGTCAGCTCGTCGTTCTCACGCGCGTTTTTGCCAACATAAATCGCCAGACCGTCTGATGAGGTGAAGCGGCGGAAGGGGCCTTGGTGTTGTTCCTGACGATCCTTCCTCTTGCCTGTCCGTGGTCGCACAGGGGTGTGATGAGGTTTGTCGGGTGGCTGCCAGGTTCCCTGTTCAATCGCAGTCAGTTCCTGGCGCAGAGTCTCCAATTCTTTCTGCCCCTCTTCAATACGTGGCCGCAGCTCCCGTTCTGCCGCCAGCTGCTTCCGATGTTTCCTGAAGTAGTCGTCCATATTGCCCTGGGGAGTTTTGGCCTGGTCCAGGGGGATCGTCAGGTTCGGAAGCTCCTCATCGAAATAATCCACGACGGCTATTTCAGTCTGCCCCTTGCGGATGGTACCGAGGCTCGCTTTGATGAGTTCGCCATAGCGATCGTAGTGCTTGTACTTTTCCGCCTTTGCGAGATCCTCGTGCCATGCCTCAAGGCGACGGCGGAGCTTCTTGATGTATTTTCTCAGAATCCCTGCCCTGGTGTTCCGCACGGTCTCGACAGCGGAAATGGATTCCGCCGTGAAGTAATGGGCTTCGATGGCAGCCGACAGAGGAAATAGCGATTCCAGGATGTTCTGGCTGAATCGCGACTGGTCGGCGGCGCCTCGTTCTCGTTGCTGGCGAGCGGGAGGAAGGTAGCGCTGTCCCACACGATCCTTCAGCCCGTTCAAGTCTCGCCGGATTAGGCCAGCCTCGTCGAGTACGAAGAGATTCGATGTCTTGCCTGTCAGTTCTGCGACCAATTTGCAGGAACCTTCCTTGGCGGTCAATGCAAGCTGAACGATCCGGTCTCCGTGAATCTGTTCGACTTGGTCGATGCGTGCTCCTTGCAGGTGGGCGCGGAGAAATTGACAGAAGGCTGGAGGTGTCGGTGGATTCTGAAAGGCCGCCGTGATGACGTGAATCCGGGAGGTTGCAGAATGGCATGAAATGAGGAGTCGGTGCGTCTGTCCCGGTGTGCGAATCTCCAACACCACGGTATGATCTGCCGGCTGGTAAATCTTTTGAATCCAGCCTCCGGCTAGCGCCGGAGCACATTCATCCATCACCTTCGAAATTTCTGTCGCGGTCAGCGCCACAATTTCCCCCCCCCACCGGCCACAGGGGACTGTCCCCATTTAGGCTATCGCTCGTAATTCAGATCATTGTTGCCGCATGGGGCCAATGTGTGACATCTAGAAGCCATTTAGGCCGAATGCTGTTCGTCTGCACTCTACGATTCACTGCGAAAACACGCAAGCAGTTGCAACGACATCTGTGGCATCGCGATTGCTCTATTAGACAGGTAAGCGATTGGCCGCAAGTCTGCTAGGCTTAGAAAGTGATTGAGTGTGGCGCCGTGGTTGCGGGCTTCAGCGTTAACGAGAGGAGGGCTCCATGCATTGCGTAAGATGTGACGGGTTCATGGTGGCAGATAATTTGATCGACATACGGGAGAGCAGTATTCCAATGTGGATGAAAGGGTGGCGGTGTGTGTCCTGCGGGAATATTGTCGATCCGCTCATTCAGAAACATCGTATAATCCAACAGTCAGGAGCTACGCAATTGATCGAGAGAAAAACGGCAGTACCGCGGCTCCGTCGCGTCGCGTAACGCGATGGCTTAACCGGGGGTGGTGTCAGTTGACCTCATGATACCCACGAGCGCTGATCCCTTGCTGCGACATCAAGAATCGGTTCAGAAGGAGTTTCAGTCCTGCTCCAGTTCTCCTGATGTTCCACAGGCTCTTTTCAGTCCCGTTCAATCCTGTCCGTCGAACTGTCTCTTTCATACCTTAAATTCAGCGAGATTGGCGGGCCAGATTTTTTCACTGGTCTCTCGATAACAGTAAAGAACTCGACAGGTTGGAGGTGCTGTGCGAGGTTGGCTGTAGTACGGCACTTCTCTTGCGGAAGCATCTCTTCATGAAACTTGCCCCTATGACAAAAGCCTTCGATTTAGGGACGGCCCAAAGCGGTAGCCGACAGGATTGTATGCGTGTCATGACCCTCAGTCTGGTTGTGACCGGGACCCTCCTACTGCAAGGGTGTTTGGCAGGAGCTTGGGTAGCCGCGGTATCCGTGGATTCAATGAGGAGCAGTAACGTGACCTTTGAGCCA
>JAABQN010000021.1 GCA_011391455.1 Nitrospiraceae bacterium | reverse complement strand
CCAGCAATCTGTCATTGAAGCGGGATCTCCTCTTTAAGCAAGCGGTCCTCTTCGACCAGGACTTTACCTATCCCGCCTATGACGATGTGGAGTTGGGGTATCGCTTGAGCGAGCAGGGGCTACAACTGTATTACAACGCCATGGCGGTGACCTCCCACCATCATGAGATCACTCTGGCTGGATTCGTCCAGCGGCAACGCAAGGCCGGGCACATGGCCGTCGTGCTGGCGCGTAAACATCCTGAGTTGAGCCGTACCCACCTCAAGATCGACGATGCGCTCAAAGTCAGCAATGCGCTTGGGGAGACTCAGATCGCACGGCTCGTTCGAGTCGCTCAAGAGCTGGAAAAGCCTGATTTGGAGCAATTGGCGCTGATCCGATCCGGCACAGAACGGTTTGACCGAACCTATCTCAAGCATGTGCTCCATCCCGTCTATCAAACACTGTTACAGTCCGCCTATGCCTGGGGCATCTGCGAAGCCGTCGATCTGGGTGTGGGGTCCATCCCATCTACCGCAGCAAGCACGATGTCGCCGCGTCGGTTCAAGGCGTCGATCATCATTCCCGTCTTCAACAAACTCGAGCTGACTCGCCAATGCCTCACCACGTTGGCTTCCCTCACCACGATGCCGGAGTATGAAGTCATCGTCGTAGACAATGATTCAACCGATGGCACTGCAGAGTTTCTGGCTTCTCTTGGCGGAGACGTCCAGGTCATCCGTAATCCGGAGAACCACGGCTTCGCCGTCGCCTGTAACCAGGGAGCCAAAGCCGCGAGCGGGGAGTTCCTCCTGTTCCTGAACAACGACACCATACCGACCGAGGGTTGGTTGAATGCCCTGGTGGATGAGGTCGAGCGTCACCCTGATGTCGCAGTGGTCGGCAGTAAATTGTTGTATGAAGACGGCACCATTCAACATGCGGGTGTGGCCTTCTCGCGCACCATGTTCGGGCCCTACCACATTTATCAGAAGCGCCCTGCCGACTCGCCGATGGTCAACCGGCGGCGCGAATTTCAATGCGTCACCGCTGCCTGCATGCTGGTGCGGCGGGCAGTATTTGAGCAGGCCGGACAGTTCGATGAAGGCTTTAAGAATGGGTTTGAAGATGTTGATTTATGTCTAAAAATACGTGAGCTTGGCTGGCGCATTATCTATCGGCCTGACAGTGTCGTCTATCATCTGGAAAGCCAAACGCCGGGACGGAAAGCGCACGAAGCAGACAATGCGAAGCGGCTGCGTGAGCGATGGGCGCACAAGTGGTGGATCTCGGATGAAGATTCGTTGTACCTGTCGGACGGGTTCACCTGCCATGTCAGTACCGATCAGGGCCTGTTCTACACGCAGATTAAGCCGCTGACCTCTGTTGCCGACCGGGCGGCGTGGCAGCTCGTGGCAGATACCCAGTCTGCCGCGCAGAGCCAAGACTTTACGCGAGTCAAGACGACCTTGACTGCTGTCGATCAGTGGCCGAACGATGTGTGGGTGCTTCGATGGGCAGCCTGGGTGTGCAGATGGATCAAGGAACCGGCTCTGGCGCTTTCGTTTTGGAACCGTGTGCTGGCGATCGAGCCGGACGAGGATGGCTATCATGCCTTGGCGAAGGATGCCCTTGAAAGAGGCAAGTTTGAGGAGGCGGAAAGCCATCTCACCGAGTTACGGAATCATAATCCGAAGCATGGAGGCGGATGGCTGTTGTCCGGCATTGTGTCGATGCAGCGAAATCGTTTTGCCGAGGCCAAGACATCGTTCGAATTGGCAGCCACCTACGGCGCAGATTCCCGTAAGGCGAAATTAGGACTCGGCATGGCAGCAATGGGGCTGGCCGACTCAGCCGGCGCCTGGGAACTGTTTCTCGTTGTGGCGACCGAACATCCTGACGATGCGGAAGCCCTCCACTGGCTCCTGCGAGCCGGCACGGTGCATCAACGGTGGGAGCAGCTGGAACCGGTGCTCAGTCAGTACGTCTCTAGAAATCCCGGAGACCTCAGCATTCGGTTCGCGCTGGCAGGCGTGTTCCTTCGTCTCAATCGTTGGACGGATGCCAAGCGCGAACATGATTCGATTCGTCTGCTGGACCAGGCCTTTGACGGTCTCAGTGAGTTGGCGAGCGCCATCGAAGAGGGCGAGCCGGCTTTGGCGCAGCATCATGCAGCATGATGAGGGAGCCACGGAACGCAGACTGCTGATCCAACTCGCCCGACTGGGCGATCTGGTCCAAAGCCTACCGGCCTTCTCCTCGCTCACGTCTCGCGATCCGCAGGGGCCTCTCGATTTGCTCTGTCCTGCTCCGCTGGCAGATATCGCCCGGCTCTTTCCGGACGTGGGGCGCGTCGTACAGTGGAACGGGGCACAATGGCATCGGTGGGCCGAGTCCTTTGACGGAGAGTTCCAGTCGTCATGGTTGCGTGAAATTGATCAGTACCTCGCCGAGTTGACGAGCGAGCCCTATACGATGGCCTACGTGCTGAATCATCACCCACGGGCAATCCTGGCAGCCACTCTGTTGGCAACAGAGGTTCAAGGCCCCAACCTGCGCGGGCCGTTGCACGAGGCGCTGTCACCCTGGGCATCGTATCTGCGCCAGGTCGCACAAGAGCGGGGCCCCAATCGCATCCATCTCTCCGATACATTCTGTGGACTGTGCGGAGTCACTCCTCCGCAAGCTCCGCCTCTCTTGCTGCTTCCCTCGATCGATCTTCCCGGCGATCTGGCCGAGGTCGGCCTATCGGCAGGGCAATGGATTGCGGTGGTGGTAGGGGCCGGCGACGCGGATCGATCGATTCCCGTTTCGGTCTGGATAGAATGGATCTCAACGCTGCTTGCGCTGGATTCACCCAGTGCGGTCGTGCTGATCGGATCCGAACGTGATCAGGCTACCGCCCTTGCGATTCAGGATGGGCTCTCGCCGATGATTGCCGGACGTCTGTGGGATGCCACCGGGCGCACGACCCTTCTGCAACTCGCTACGATTTTAAAACGATGTCACTGGGCCGTTGGCGCCGATACTGGTCCACTGCATCTGGCAGCTTCTGTCGGAACCAGCGCGATGGGGGTTTATTTTTCACGCGCGCGTGTGCATGAAACCGGCCCCTATGGGCAGGGCCATTGGGTGTGGCAATCGGATCGCGCTCTGCCGGAGACCTGGCCCATTCAAGCCAGCGTGAAGATGATTCAAGAGCCGGCGACAGCATCGCAGCAAAAACCAGTCGCAGGGTGGTCCTTGTGGCAGTCTCACCATGACGAATGGGGCGCCATCTTCCGGCCGGTGGGTGACAAAGACCCACAAGAAGATCAGCGAGCCGAGGTTTGGCATCGATTAACGGAACAGAGCCTGTCTCTACAGGGTGTGCGATGAACTCCTTCGAAATCAATATCAGTCGACTGGCGCAGCGTGACCAGGCTCTGGCAGCGGACATTCGTCAAAGTGGAGGAGGCGCGCTGGAGATCGTGCCGGCGCGAACCGGTATGTCGTCGGCGCGCGCAAATGGCCGTTGGATTCACAGTGCTTACGATCCCATAAAGGAAGCGCAGGCCTGGGCCGAGGGCCAGACCCATCAGGAGGGAGAGACAATCGTCGTCTTCGGCGTAGGCTTGCTCTACCACGTCGAAGCATTGTGCGCACGCTTGCCCCGGACTGTACCGGTCGTCCTCGTCGTTCCCGATCTAAACGTCTTAGCCGATGCGGCAACGGTTCGCACCTGGGGCGACTGGATTGATCGGGTCTCCTGGGCTTGGGGCACAACAGAGGCGATCGGTGAACGGATCGCCTCTGCGGGGCATCCGCTAAGACTCGTGACCTATGCTCCGGCTGCCTCGTTACATGCGGACAGCCATCGCGCCATTGAAACGGTCTTACAGCGGAAAGCTGTGGCCCAAGCAGGCGGACAGCTCCGCATTGCCGTCGTGGGACCGATTTACGGTGGTTCACTGCCCATTACTCGGTATGTGGTCAGTGCGCTTGAATCGCTCGGACATGACGTACGCTGGCTCGACCATAGCGTCCATGCCACGAGTTATCAGCAACTGGAATTGCTCAAGAACTCACAACACCGGCTGGCCTTGCAGAGTAAATATGCGGAGATGCTGAGCCGGGTCACGATGGCTCAGTTGGCAGAAGATCCCCCAGACCTGGTGCTGTCGCTCGCGCAGGCGCCGTTAATTCTTCCGGCGCTGGAGCATCTCCGGCGTAAAAAATTTCTGACGGCGATGTGGTTTGTCGAAAACCACCGGCATCTGACCTATTGGCAACAGTTGGCGGCGGGCTACGATTTTTGGTTCGTGATCCAGCAAGAGCCGTGCATTGCAGCACTGAAACGGGCCGGCGCGAAGGACGTGCGCTACCTGCCCATGGCGGCCGATCCCTCACTGCACCGGCCCTTGGAATTGACCAAGGAAGAATGGGAAGAATACGGGTCGGATGTCTCGTTTGTCGGCGCCGGCTATGCCAACCGCCGTGAGATCTTTCCCAGGCTCGTCGGGCAAGATTGGACATTCAAACTCTGGGGTAACGAATGGGATGGCGCGACCGGTCTGGCCTCCGTGCTTCAACGTAACGGCGCCCGGGTCGATACCGATACCTGTCGAAAAATATTCACCGCGAGTTCCGTGAACCTCAACCTGCATTCCTGGGCCGGGGCCGGATTTGATCCTGACGGAGATTTTGTGAATCCCCGCACCTTCGAACTGGCCGCCTGCGGAGCCTTTCAGCTTGCCGACCGCCGGTCGCTGATGCCGGAGCTCTTCGCCGAGAACGAAATCGCCAACGTGTCGTCTCCAGACGCGCTCCCAGCCGAAATCGCCCGTTGGCTTCACGAACCAGAGCAGCGCGTCGCCATGGCAGCGCAAGCCCGTCGGCGCGTGCTGGCTGAACATACCTATCAACACCGTATGCGCGAGCTGCTGTCCCGGATCGGCGTCGCCAGCCCCGATCGTATCGGGCCGATTTTACGGGGAGATCGTCAGGCAGAGACTCTGGCCGTAGCCGCCGCCGATTCATTCCCATCTGTCGCATCGGCTTTACGAACCTTTCCCTCCACCCAACGGGTGGAGTTGAAGCAGCTTGCAGCACAGATCCGCTCACGCGGTTCTATGGGTACCCTGTCACGGGAAGATCTGATGCTGCTCATGCTGGATGAGTATCGGTCCGAAACGAAGGATTTGGTGTGACGGTGCAGGTAGATAGGCTGAAGGGGTTCAGGCTGAAGTGTTCGGATCTTCGGTCTCTGACCTTCGGCCTTTAGCCTGAACCCCTTCAGCCTATCCACCTGGCAGCTTCGACTTAATATGCCCAAACAAGTGCTGATCATCAACGTGACTCGCATGGGGGATCTGATTCAGACCGGTCCTCTGTTGTCCCGATTGCGGGAGGAATGGCCGGATGTCGCGATCGACCTGGTGGTTGACCGCAGTTTCGCGCCGACTGCCGGCCTCCTGACCGGACTTCGACAGGTCATCAGTTGCGACTTCACTCGATTACTCGACGACTGCCGCACTCAATCCAAAAGCCTTGTGACGCTCATGAGCGAGATGACCACGTGGGCTGCACCGCTACGAGCGACGGGATACGATCGCATCGTCAATCTTACCTTCAATCGTCAGACCGGTTTGCTTGCGTCCTACATCGGTGCGCCGGATTTGCGGGGGATTACAGCAGGGCCGGACGGAGGCCCCATCGTGCAGAATCCCTGGCTGTCCTACTTCACAGATCTGCATCGGCATCGACGCTTTAACCGGTTCAACCTGGTGGATCTCTATGCCATGGGAGGGAGCGGTCCCGGCGCCTTTTCACCATTGTCGGTCACAGTGCCGGCCGATGGTGGAGCCTGGGCAGAGGGGTTTCTTCGGTCTCCTGACCGGACCATCCATCGTTGGATCGCCGTACAGGTTGGAGCCAGCGATGTCATGAAAGCCTGGAGGCCGGAGTATTTTGGCCGGACGATGGCGTGCCTGAGCCGTCACCCTGGTGTAGGGTTTGTCCTGATCGGCACGGCTGCCGAAACTGAAGCCATCGAGCTGGCCAAGGAGACCTATCGAGCCGACGGAGGAACGGCGCCGATTCTCGATGCAAGCGGCCAGACGACGCTCAATCAACTTGTCGGCCTGCTCTCGCGCTGTCAACTACTCCTCACCAACGACACGGGGCCGATGCATCTGGCGGTCGGCGTTGGAACGTCGGTCATCGATCTGTCGGTCGGTCATGTCGATCACAATGAAACTGGGCCCTACGGTCCGGGCCATTGGGTGATTCAGCCGGATCTCGCCTGCTCGCCCTGCGGGTTCGACCAGATCTGTTCCCACCATGCCTGTAAGGATCGATTGGTTCCCGAAGAGATTGCGAACCTCTGTCTCCATGCCATCGGACTTGCTCCGATTCCCTCGTGGAGCGCGGGCGTACGGGTGTATCAATCCGGCGCAGACGCCGATGGACTTGGCTCCTTCGTCTTGCGCGCGGGACATGCCGAGGCAGGCGCTGCATGGTATGCCGACTTTTGGAGGAGATTCTGGTACGAAGATTTCACCGGCAAACCCAGTCGAGTGGCGCCGATCCTTGAAATCGCGCCGGATCGAGACCGTGCCCTGGCTTGGATGAAAGAAGCAGCTGAGCCTCTGCGTCAGTTGGAACAGCAGGCCCGGCATATCACAGCACTCACGAGGCGTCACCCGCTTCCGGTCGCAACACTACAACGGGAACAGGCGCTGCTCCGCAAAGAGCGAGAGCAGCTTCTGCCTCGGATGATGGCCCATTCGGCTACTGGCCCTGCTACCGTTGCTATGATCAGAGACATCCATAACGACGATGTCGTCGGTCTGACGAGGTTGGCCGATCGTCACATGATGGCCTATCGACGTTGGCAGCAGCGAATCGCCAGAGCCAAATCGTTGTTATCAGCGGCGCCGGCGAAAATAGAGGCACGACGGAGCCCATTGCCGATGGCGTCGAGCGCCGCGCTAGAATAGGCGGGACGGGCAGAGAAGTTCTGAGTTCTGAGTTCTGGGTTCTGAGTTGTTCGGAAAAGCTGACGGGAAAGTTCTGAGTTAGAGGCAATCCAGGAAGGCTGAGACGGGTCTATCTTGTTTTTTGAGTTGGACGAAATTACTAAATAAACAAAACAAACCAAAGAAACCAAATAACGGCATTTCTGTAGAAAGGAGCTGAGCCATGCGTATCACCCTCGATCAGGATCAGTGGGACGTCAGTGACGACCAATCGGTCAGTGAGGTTCTGATGCAGGTCAGCGATCGTGCGCATGCGCAGAATCGGCTGGTTACTTCGCTGAAGCTTGGGGGGAGTCCGATCACAGATCGCGATCTTCAGCCCATACTGTTGAATAAGCTTCTCAAAGAGGTGGGACCGATCGACGCCTGCTCAAAGAATATTCCGGAGATCATGACGCATGCTGCGCCGGCCATCAGCAAGTTTGCTTCGATATTGAAAGCCGAGGCCCAGGGATTCCTGACACCGCTGCGTACGAGCGGCATCATCCCATCACCATTGGACCGATGGTTCGGACAGTTGGCCGATTATGTGGAGCTGCTTCATTCCGCCGGGCCGGGCAGTCTAGCCGGTGGCGATCTGCAAGCCTTTTCTTCCTGGATTCAGGAACTCTTGGATGCCCGGTCCATTCAAGACCCGGTTCGTGTAGCGGATATCCTGGAATTCGAGATCCTCCCGTATTTGACGTCGAGCGTCAACTCAGGTGTTTAGACTAAAGGCTGAAGGGGTTCAGGCTGAAAACCGTGAAGCGAGAAGTGTCGTTCGACGAAAAGAGCCTATGGCGTATGGCTTATGGCACAGGACTGAAGCGCTAATCGAGGATAGGAAATAGCTCTGATCCAAGTACGTGCTATATGCCATAAGCTACATGCTCTTCATGAATTTTTGTGCCGAATACTGCCGGTTGTTGGCCACTATGACCTCTCTCTGTTCTGCTCCTCTGGCCGGCTCAAGTGTGGAGCGGCTCGGGCCGATAAGGGATGCACGACCAGGGAACTTTGCCGGTATGCATGCTATCGGTGAGGTCTTCGGTCAAAACAATCCTGGCACGGATGCCGGGAAGTGCGAGTGGTTGATTCGTTCGGTATTCAAGGAGGAATAGATCCATGGCTTTAATTGTCAATAACAACCCGGCTTCGATCGCGGCTCAGCGCAATTTGACCGTGAACACGAACCAGTTGCAACGGTCGGTGGAACGTTTGTCATCGGGACTTCGTATCACTCGCGCATCGGACGATGCCGCCGGACTCGGCGTGTCTGAAACGTTGCGAGCGCATATTCGTAGCATCAATCAAGCGACGCGCAATGCGAACGATGGTATCAGCTTGACGCAAGTCGCCGACGGGGCTGCGGCCACAATCGGCAACTTGCTCTCCCGTCTCCGTGAGCTGACTACGCAGTCCGCCAGCGGTACTATCGGCGCCACGGAACGGTCGTACTTGGATCAAGAGTTTGTGACACTCCGGTCTGAAATCGACCGGATCGCCACCGTAAGCGAGTTCAATGGCCAGGCGCTGTTGAGCGGGGCCACCAATTCATTCGAAGTCTTTATCGGCTTTAAGAGCGGCTCGGGCAATTCGCTCACCGCCGATCTGAACGATTTGGACATCACGAGCATCGGCTTGGCATCCGTCAACATCTCGACGTCGGCAAACGCTCAGAGCGCATTGAGCAATATCGACAGCGCGATCAGTTCGATTGCCACCGCTCGAGCGGAATACGGCTCGATTCAAAACCGCTTCGAGGCAGCCATCGCAAATCTGCAAGTCACGAGTGAGAACTTCACGGCGGCAGAATCCCGAATTCGCGACGCAGACATCGCCTACGAGACGTCGCAATTCACGAAGAATCAGGTTCTCGTGCAAACGGGCGTCGCGGTGTTGGCGCAAGCCAATACGCTTCCTCAACAGGCACTCGCGTTGCTGCGGTAGACGCAGAGAACCATCCGTCGGAGTCATAGCCCAGCCGCCGCATCGGCGGCTGGGCCTCCGGCGGAGAATGAGGACGCACTCTATCGAGGGAGGCATCTATGGTCCAAAATATTCGACCGCCTCAAGATTTCCATGTCGCTCCTCGCCAGTCCGAAAGCGCCGCAAAGCCGGCTCCCGACGGGCACAGCAGAGCGGTCGCCGATCTCAGGACTTCGACTCCAGCGCCGGCGCCGACAAAAGAACAGTTAGAACAGGCTGCAGTGCGTGTCAAGGATGCATTTCGCGCAACCTCATCCCACCTGGAAATCGAGATCGATTCCGATTTGCACAAGGTGGTGATTAAGGTTCTCAACGGGGAATCCGGAGAGATCATCCGTCAGATTCCCTCGCAGGAACTTCTGGACCTGGCCAAACACTTGAATGATCCGAAAGGTCTCTTGATCCGGGAACGGGCGTAATATAGGAACGCTAAAGCTATGGCATCGATTTCATTCGGGGGATTAGGAAATGGACTTGATTTTGGGCAAGTGGTAGATCAACTGGTCAAAATCCAACGCCTTCCCATCGATCAACTCAGCCAGAAGAAAACGACGGCGCAGTCGAAATTGACCGACTACGGATTGCTCGGAGGCAAACTTCTGGCCTTACAATCGGCTGGAGATGCGCTGCGATTGCCGACCGCCTTCGATCGATCGGGCACGACCGTCTCAGACCAGACCGCCTTGACCGCATCGGCATCATCGACTGCGACGCCAGGATCCTATCTTGTCCGTGTGACGCAGCTAGCGCAGTCGCATCAAATTACGAACAAAGCCGCCACAGCCGTCTCAAGCGTGACCACCGATATCGTCAGTGGCGCGTCGGCCGCGTTTACTTTTCGCGTAGGAACAGGAACCGACCAGACCGTGACGCTGAATGGGGATGCCACGCTCGAAAACTTGCAGACCGGCATTAACGACTTGGGCGCCGGCGTGACCGCGTCGATTGTGAATGCCGGCAGCGAGACGACGCCGGCCTATCGCTTGATCCTCACGGCCACTGCGTCAGGAGCGAGCAATGGGGTGACGATCGTGGCCGACGGAACCACCTTGGACTTTGCGAATGGCGGCGGCACAGGAGGCGTCGATACCTTGCAGGCCGCGCAGGATGCCATCGCCATTGTCGGCGACCCGGCGTTGAATCCCGTGACCGTGCAGCGCAGCAGCAATGCCATCACCGACGCGATTCCAGGCGTAACGCTCGCGCTTTTGAAAACAACCGGGGCCGGCACCGTTTCCGTCAATGTCACGCGCGACAACGGCGCGGTGAAAGAGAGCATCAAAAAGTTCGCCGCGGCCTATAACGACATCGTGAAGTTTGTGAATGAACGCACGACCTATGACGTCGCCACGAAAAAGGGCGCGCTCTTCTTCAACGAACCTACGGCGAAAGGGTTTCTGTCACAACTCCGGCAGGCCCTCTCCGCTCCTGTCAGCGGGCTGACCTCTTATTCGTCCGTGGGGGAAATCGGGTTTAAGACCGAGCGAGACGGCGCGATCACAGTGGACGACGCCAAGCTGGACAGCGTGCTCAGCTTTAACTACAACGCCGTCAAATCGCTGTTCATCAACCAAGCCACTGTGGCGGGTGTCGCTCAGCGAATCATTGTGGCCATCGATGCAATCGATGACGTCGGTTCAGGCTCACTCACGGTCCGCAAAAACGCATTGACCAAGCAGCTTACTAACCTGACGACCGAGATCGGGAGGAAAGAAGACTCTCTCTCAGCCTACGAGGAAGCGCTCAAGCGGCAGTATGCATCGCTGGATGGTCTCCTGAGCCGGCTGAAAGGCCAGAGCACTTTCTTGCAATCACAACAGTCACAGGGGTCACGATGATGAATACTTTGGCCACCACAGCAGCAGCCTCACGGTATCGTCAAACGGAGGTGCTGACCACATCAGGCGTTCAGCTCATTGTCCTGCTGTACGATTCCGCCATTCAAGCGGTCGAACTCGCGGGTGACGGGATTGCCCGACGGCATCAGCCTGACAAGGCTCGGTTTCTTGGAAGAGCCGTTGGGATTGTCAGTGAATTGTCCAACGTCCTTGACTTCGAACGGGGCGGTGAAATCGCCAAGTCGTTATACCGTCTCTATGATTACATGCTCGCGGAATTTACGCAGGCCAACCTGCGCAACGATGCCAGCCGTCTCAATGGCCCGCTGCGATGTCTGAAGGAAATGCGTGGTGCCTGGCACCAGCTGGCTCAGCAGCAGGCCCAGCCGGCAGTGGGAATGGTGAATAGTAAATAGCAAATGGTGGATGGTCCTGACGAATGGTCAATGGCAAATGTGGAATGTGGAATTGTGAATGATCCGAATCACTAACAACTGACTGCACGAGAGTATCCGATGATATCCGAACATTCCACATTCCACATTCCACATTTAACATTCGACAGTCCGCTGGCCTGGGAGCAAAGCTTGCGCGCTTTGACGGCGCAGGCCAGTGAGGCTGCGGAGCTCGGACGGTGGGATCAAGTTGAGGAATGTTACCGATTACGCGGGGAGCAGCTCTATGACCACCCAATGGCTCCGGCGCTCGCTACGGATCTGACACATTTTGACCTGGACGTCATAGCCCGAATTGTGAATGCTCGCTTAGCCGTCCAATCGCAGCTGATCGAGGCAGCGAAGATCCGCCGGAACATGCAAGGCGTACGGTCCTGGCAAGGGGCGAGCGAGACAGAACGCCCGCTCATGGACCAGCTGGCATGACGCTCCTTCGTCGCTTCGGTTTGCTTGGTTCATCTGGTTTGTTTTGTTTATTTGGTTCGTATTGTTCAACTAAATCAACCAAAAGAAACGAAACAAACCAAACAAACGGTCTTCTAAACAATGAGCACAACCATGCTCCCTCCTTCGACTAAAACTTCCAAAAGCCTGTCAGACGAGCGGCGGGAATGGATTCGAATCGACGATCGGCTGCTTCTCGAGTACCGGCTGCTGACTGACCCGACAGAAGGGCCCACGCCGGGCATTCCACCGGTAAGCGACGAGGCGATCTCGGCTGTCATCGCCAAGCCGACGTCCGACTTGTTGATCCGCAGCGGTGAGCAGCTGGCGGAATCGCCGCTTCTCCCTTGGATCATGAAGGTGGACTGGTTGTTGGAAATCCTTGTGAAGCAGCTTGCGAAAATGCAGCCGGAAGGAATTGCGATTGCACAAGTCGCCGATGTGACGTTGAGCGGGGGCGGCATCGGTTTTCTCTCGCCGCGTCACTTTGCCGTCGATGACATGTTGAGGCTGAAAGTAATCCTGCCGCCCTTTATTCAGATACACACGACGGCGCGAGTGATTCGATCGATCCAAGCCAAAGACGGCATCAATTACGACATCGCGACAGAATTTATCCAGCTCAATCCTGACGACCAGGAGCACCTGATCCGTCACATCATCCAGGCGCAGGCGGAACAATTGCGTAGTCGCCGCGGGGGAAGCCAGGGGTAAAGGGATAAAGGGATAAGGAGGCATGAAGGGCCTTCAGTCCGCCTCACCCGTCGCACAGGCTTCACTAAGAAAAGTGCAAGAATGAGCAGCCTTAATATCAAAGACATCATAGGCAACATTGAGAAGAGGATTGAAGAGCATATGTTCGTGAATGAAAGAATATCAAGCCAGGTCAATCTTCTTGCGCTCAATGCTACTATCGAAGCGGCGCGGGCTGGTGATGCGGGCAAGGGATTTGCCGTGGTGGCCTCCGAGGTGAAAAACCTTGCGGCGCAAGCGGCCAACGCCTCGAAAGAGCTGGGCGCTATACGGGCGGATACAAGCGCGTTGCAGGGGCAGTTCACTGAAAATGAATGTGAGCGATTCTCTGAAATGTCGCAGACCCTGGTGCAATTAATCGTACGCAATTTGTATGAACGCACCGCCGATGTTCGTTGGTGGGCGACGGATGATGCGCTATTCCGTTGTTTAGAATCGCTGGATCAAGCTGCCGTCGATCATGCAAGAGAACGGCTTGCCTTGATCAATCGGTTTTATTCCGTGTATCTGAATCTTGTATTGGTCGGGGTTGACGGAAAAATCATTGCCTGCTCGCAGCCGGCTAAATTTCCTAAGATAACCGGCGACAATGTGTCAAGATCGCCATGGTTCAAGAAGGCTATGGCGACGACAAGCGGTGATCAGTACGTGGCAGACGATATTTCCTCTGCTCCGCTCCATGACGATAAATTGGTAGCGGTATATGCCGCCGCTGTTCGTCAAGGAGGGAAAGTCAATGGAAAGCCCATCGGTGTTCTGGGCGTATATTTCGATTGGGAAAGTCAATCCCGGACGATTGTTCTGACAGAGCCGTCATTATCTGAAGACGAATGGAAGCGCAGCCGCGTGATATTGCTGGATCAGAATATGCGTGTGATCGCAGCTTCCGACAATACTGAAGTCCTCCTGCCCTTCGTGCTTCAACACAATGGCCAACAAAAAGGCCATTATTTTACTCCAGACCATGAGATGGTCGCGTTTGCAAAGACGCTTGGCTACCAGGAATATGACGGCCTCGGATGGTATGCGGCTGTCGTGCAGCAGCCTAAGTAGTGCGAGACGCGCGAGATAAGCAGGACAAGAAGTTCTGAGTTCTGGGTTCTGAGTTCTGAGTGCGAGGTGGACAAGGAAGAACGGGACGGACGAGGGTTCGAGGTCTGAAGTTCTAGGTTTTCGGAACTTCGAACCCAGAACTTCGAACTTGTGTTGCGCTTTTCTTGCCAGCCTTCGATAGCCCCCATTGAGATAGTTTCCTGCCGGTTAGTGATCGTCTGTACTTCATAGGCTGAAGGGGCTCAGGCTGAAGGCCGGAGTTCGAAATTCCAAACACTTAAGCCTTCAGTCTGAACCCCTTCAGCCTGTATCCCTCATCTCACCCCTCGCGCTTCGCTCGCGCTGACTTAAGTTTTCTCTCAGCAGTGCCGATAACCCATTCACGATGAACAACGCAGTATCTGCATCAACGATGTTTGAACCGAACGGTGCGCCATCAACGGACGGCGAGATCTTAACGGTCATGGACGTGGCCCGTTTTCTTCGGGTGCCAAAGTCTACCGTGTATAAGCTCGCTCGGGTCGGAGAATTGCCGGCGTCGAAGATCGGGAAGCATTGGCGCTTCCTCCGCCGCGACATCCATGAATGGATGCACAGTCGCTCCCATCAAGGCTGACAATCCAATTTCTCCGTGAGATTGTCGTCTGTTTGGGAAGAGCGACGTGGTGCGCCGTCCGTGAGTTGTGAGCGAGACAAGCGGAACTTGCAAAGAAGTTCTGAGTTTTGAGTGTTGAGTTCTGAGTTATCCGGAACCAACTCAGCGCTCAGAATTCATAACTCAGAACTGGGTTTATTGGACCCGTCCCACTTTTCTCGCCAGTCACGCGAGTCTCGTGCGAACAATAAGGAGGTTCAGACCATGCCGGCCGATCCGAACATGAAAGTTCTCGTCGTGGACGACATGTTGACCATGCGTCGGATCGTCAAGAACATCATGAAGCAGCTTGGATTTGCGAATGTCGAGGAGGCCGAGAATGGCCAGGACGCGCTCGACAAACTCAGGGCGGATTCATTTGGATTTATCATCTCCGATTGGAACATGCCCGTCATGAGCGGCATCGAGCTGCTGCGGGCTGTTCGCGCCGACGACAAGTTGAAAACCATCCCTCTCTTAATGGTGACGGCGGAGGCGCAGAAGGAAAATCTTGTCGAAGCGATCAAGGCGGGCGTAAGCAATTACATCGTGAAGCCGTTTACCGCTGAAACAATACAGGAAAAAATGAACAAGATATTTAAATAGCCGACGGTGCGCGGCGGTTGATTTGGTTCATTTCGTTTGTTTGGTTCATTTGGTTAGTTTCGTTCAACCAAACAACAAGACAAACCAAACAAACCAAATAACGTTCTTCTTATGCAGGAGATCACCGTGCTGAATGGTAATCCCAAGCTCTACGACGAACTCGGTGAGCTGGCCCGCTATATTGAAACGGCTATGCGGAAGATGGCTGAGGTCGGAGCCCCGGTGGTGGCCGGCAGCGCCCAGTTGCCTCAAGCGACGGCTCATCTGCTCGATCTGAATAAGATGACGGAAGAAGGCACGCTGGAGGTCATGCGCTTGACCGAGATCGTTCAAGATAATCGTTCTCGGGCTGCCAAGGAATTGGCCACGGTGGTTGCCACATTGCAAGCGGTCGATTGTCAGACTCTCGCAGCGCACCTGGGCAAAACCGCTCAAGAGTTGGCACAGGATGAGAAACATTTGATGGATATTATGACGGCCCTGTCGTTCCAGGATCTTGTCGCGCAACGGGTGAAGAAACTTATCGCCATAGTTGAGGATGTCCAGTGCAAACTGGTGGAGCTGGTCGTCGTATTTGGCCTGAAGCAAGAGGGCGTCGCGTCAGATACCCAAGGGAAGGCCGGTGAAATGCTCCGACAGCTGGAAGCCTCCAAGTCCACGGCGATTAAGCAGGATCTGGTGGACGAGCTGCTGTCAGAATTTGGATTCAAATGAGTTGCATCTCGCCGGGAGCGAGATGCAACGGTCTGTTTGGTCTATCTGGTTTGTTTAGTTTATTTGGTTTGTTTGGTTGAATGAAACTAACCGGATGAATCAAATCAACCAAATAAACAAGACAAACCAAATGAACCAAATAAACGGGGCTTAGAACATTGGATATCGCAACAATCATCGGAATTACGCTCGCCCTCGGGTCGATTATTGGTGGGCAGATTCTTGAAGGCGGCCATGTCGGCTCGATCATGCAGCTCACCGCCTTCATCATCGTGATCGGCGGAACCATCGGCGCGATCTGTATTCAGAACCCTCTTTCAGTTGTGCTGAGAGGGGTCTCCATGCTGAAGCTCGGCATCATAGACCCGAAACATGACAATAAGGGAACCATCACGACGATCATTGATCTGGCGAATGTATCCCGAAAGCAGGGCCTGCTCGCGCTCGAGGGCAAGCTCAAAGATATCCATGATCCGTTTTTCAGGAAGGGTGTGCAACTCATCGTAGACGGGACAGATCCGAAGGTGGTGCATGAGATTTTGGAGATCGATGTCGAAGGGCAGGAGGAGGAAGGGGTCACCGCGGCGAAGGTCTGGGAGGCCGCCGGCGGATATGCACCGACCGTCGGGATTATCGGCGCGGTGCTCGGTTTGATTCATGTCATGGAGAATCTGGCCGATCCTTCCA